>NZ_CEYLVT010000177.1:0-15713 GCF_982860115.1 Moorena sp. | reverse complement strand
TGTAACCTGTAACCTGTAACCTGTAACTTGTAACCTGTAACCTGTAACCTGTAACTTATAACTAACTTGTAACTTGTAACTTATAACCTGTAACTTGTAACCTGTAACCTATAAACTTATTATGTAATAATCACGATTTAAGAGCGTCACCAAAATGTCTGAAATTCAAGAAGCCCAGCCATCACCGGCAGAAATTGAGGAAGTTATTACTGAACTAGAGAAATATCGGGAAAGACTGGTTAATGATGTGATGAAAATGGCCCAGAAGGTTAAATTGCCCAAAAAAGCGGCCATGGAGCATATCAAGAACCACCCGGAAATTGTTAAGATTGACGCTGCTCTGAAAAAGCTCCGCCCCCAGCAATCCTCCTTGCCATCATCCTGAAGCAACTGACTCAAGCAACTTAATCATCCATGGTTACATCGGAAACTCAACCGCCAGCTCCCTCTGAAACTGATCGTTTTCTGGCTGATGTCAATAGCCAACTTGCTGAGGGAAACGTTGATATTACTAATCCACAACAGTTAAAAAAGATGGTTGAATCCCTAGCTGATAGTCGGGGGATGGTCAGACTGGGATTCGTGGAAGCCTTCGGCAAAATTGGTCAGGGAGCTACTCCGTTCTTGCTTGAAGCACTAGCCAATCACCAAAACCCGGTGGTGCGCAGGTCCTGTGGCAAGGCTTTAGCAAAAATCAGGGATCCCCAGGCGGTTCCTACCCTGATCAATGCTTTGTTAAATGATGAGGATACAGTGGTCAAGAGTTCATCGGCTGGAGCCTTAGCCAGAATGGGAGAAGCGGCTGTGCCAAAGTTGATTGAGGTGTTGGAATCAGCAGATTATCCCCAATCTGCAAAAGGTCATGCCTCTTGGGCACTGGCTTTCATTGGGTCAGACGCAGCTGAGCACCTGTATCAGGCAATCAACTCCGAATCAGAAGATGTGCGGATGGCAGTAGTCGGAGCGATCGCTAATTTGGTAGATGAACCAGGTAATGACCAGGCGACAGAAATTCTATTATTATCACTGAAAGATGAATCTGTCAATGTTCGTGCCGAAGCAGCTACATCGGTGAGCCAACTTGACCCCCAGCTAGGGGTTCCCCATTTAATCCCGTTACTGGAAGACCCCAGCCAAGAGGTGAGGCGGAGGGCAATCTTATCCTTAGGGAAGCTTAAGGATGAAACGGCTTTACCCACCTTAACCGCCAAGTTATCCGATGACCGAGAGGAAATTCGCCAACTGGTCAAGGTAGCGATCGCACAAATTCAGAATGGTTGAAGGTTAAAGGTTTAAATTTTAAGGTTAAAGGTTTAAAGTTTAAGGGTTAAAGGTTAAAGGTTGTTCGCGTAGCGTGGCCTTTTGGCCAAGGGTGTTCGCGTAGCGTGGCCTTTTAACCAAGGTTGTTCGCCCTTGGGGTTAGGCTTAGGGTAGCTTAAAAAGCATCAGTGAGAAATAAAACAATCAAAGTTTCGATACTTCATAAGTAATATTTTATAATTCATAATTTCTAAGATAATCGTCAGTTTCAATCACAGAGAATCCTAGAAGTTTACAAATCTTGATAATTTAGGGTGATCAGGGCATTGTATAAATAAATGTGTGAAGGTGTAAAACACTGACACAATCTCGCTCACAGGAGCTATGAGCTCCCAAGATTCCTTAATCAGGAGTCGTAGAGAGGTTATGTTGTTGTTTAAAAGCTTGTAAAGTTTTTTAAACACCCTGAGAAAACCCTGATTAAAAAATTTGTTGCTATCTAGGAGAATCTGTTAATGGCATTCGGACCAGCATCACAGCTAGGTGTCGGCCTATTTGAAGACACAGATCCAATTGAAGTATGGCCAGGTATCTCAAGCGAGGACGCTGAGGCCGTGATTCGGGCGGTCTATCGGCAAGTCTTGGGCAATGCTTATGTCATGGAAAGTGAGCGACTCGCTGTCCCAGAGTCTCAGTTCAAACTAGGTGAACTGAGCGTTCGGGAATTTGTGCGGGCAGTAGCTAAATCGGATGCTTACAGCTCCCGGTTTTTCGACAAAGCCCCCCGTTACCGGGTAATTGAGCTGAATTTCAAACATTTACTTGGTCGGGCTCCCGATGGCTTCGATGAGATGAAGGCTCACAGCATTATCTGGGATGAAGGGGGCTTCGAGGCAGAGATTGATTCCTACCTCGACAGTGACGAGTACCAGGAAGTCTATGGGGAAGACACGGTTCCCTTCTACCGGGGCTACAAAACCCAAACAGGCAAGAAGATGGTTGGGTTTACCCACATGTTCCAACTGTTGCGAGGAGCATCTAGTAGCGACTTCAAAGGGAGCTTGGCTGGCAATACTCCCTGTCTAAATAAGAATGTAATTCAAGAAATTCCTACAGCAGTGATTCCCCCGTCTGGTGGTGTATCTGGCTGGTCTTTCCAAGATACGCCATTGGGTGCCAGAACTCGTCATGGTGCTGGAGCTACTGCTGAAGGTAAGGTGTACCGGATTGAGGTAACTGGCTATAAGTCCCCTGGTGCAGTGAATCGGGTATCCAAATTCCGGCGCAGTAACCAGGTATACCTGGTTCCGTTTGATCAGCTCTCCAAAGAGTACCAGCGGATTCATAAGCAGGGTGGCGTGATTGCAAGCATCACCGTTGTGTAATTAGGATTAAATCGGGATTCAAACGTTTCTAGTCTGGGAAAGTTCGTGTATTTTTGCTTGCTTTGGCAGCAAGCCAAGTAGTTTGCTGCCAAAGAAAGTAGAGGTGCAGTGCAATATTGAAGCGTTACTTGCTTTGTTTTGGCAAGGAAAATCCCCTCTATTTTGAATAAGTTTTTTGCAAGGAGAAATTTAAATGGTCAGTACAGCGCCTACTGCCAAGTTTGGTCTAGATTCAGATTTGATCTTTGAACTATGGCCCACTAGCGGCATTGATGAAGTGCAAGCTGTAATTCGGGCAGTTTATCGTCAAGTTTTGGGCAACCCCCACATTATGGAGAGCGAGCGGCTAGTGAATGCTGAATCGCAATTATGCGATGGCAGCATCACTGTCAGGGAATTTGTCCGGGCTGTTGCCAAATCAGACTTCTATCGCGCTCGGTATTTTGAATCCTGTGCGCCGTACCGATTTATTGAGCTGAATTTTAAGCATTTATTGGGTCGTGCTCCCCTAGATCAGACAGAAATTTCGGAACACATCCGTATCTGTATTGAGCAGGGCTACGATGCTGAAATTGATTCTTACATCAATAGTGACGAGTACCAAAAGAATTTTGGCGATGATACCGTACCCTACTATTGTGGTGCTAGTAGCCAAATCGGTCAAAAGCAAGTGGGTTATAACCGTACCCTCTCCTTGGTAAGGGGTCGTCCAGAAATTGATAGCGCTACAAAAAGCTCTTGCTTGGTAGAAGCAGTTGCCACCAATAGCACCAGCGAAATCGTGCCACTGGCAGGTGGTCGTGCTGCTGCTTATGCTGATGCTACCGAAAAGATGTTCAAAATTGTAGTGCGGGGTGCCATGTACAGCGGTCGTCGCCGTCGTAGTACCACTGAGTACATTGTTCCTGGCAGCAAGATGACACCCCAAATTCAGCGGATTAATCGCACTAGTGGGACAATCGTCAGCATTACAGAAATCTCCTAATGTCTGGGGTTTGGTCTTTTCGGAAGTTTTAAAGGAGAGATAGAAATGGGAAATTTAACTCGGTCAGCTGTTCTAGGCTTGGATGCCTTTGAAGGTGATCCATTGGAATTACGGCCTTTTGCCACTGAAGATGATTTACAAACAGTAATTCGAGCTGTTTACAAGCAGGTTTTGGGCAATGCCCATCTGATGGATAGCGAGCGACTCGCTAATGGGGAATCAATGTTGCGCAATGGGGATATTACTGTCCGTGGC
The DNA here is from genome assembly GCF_982860115.1 of Moorena sp. Lineage (NCBI taxonomy): Bacteria > Bacillati > Cyanobacteriota > Cyanophyceae > Coleofasciculales > Coleofasciculaceae > Moorena > Moorena sp. The sequence goes on along the minus strand of NZ_CEYLVT010000177.1, from coordinate 11,828 downwards.
TTTGTGCGCATGGTAGCTCAATCAGCCCTCTATCAATCCCGATTTTTCCAGGGGTCTTCTCCCTATCGGTTCATTGAACTTAATTGCAAGCATTTGCTGGGTCGTGCTCCCCTAGATCAAGCTGAAATCTCTGAGCACGTCAGCCTTTACAATGAACAGGGTTATGGAGCGGAAATCGATTCCTATATCGATAGTGACGAATATCTCCAGAATTTTGGCGAGAATGTCGTTCCCTACCCCCGCAGCATTCGTAGCCAATTGGGAATTAAGAATGTGGGCTTTAATCGGATGTTCTCGTTATTGCGAGGTGCTCCGACCAGTGATAGTGGAAAATCAGCTCAGCTAATTACTTCTGTAGCTGGTAATCTATCTCCAAAAGTTAAGGCTCCAGCAGTTGGAAATGGTGCAGGTTATGGCAATACTGGCAAGCGTTACCAGATTGCTGTTTCCACATGCGCTGGTGTAGCCCGGTTGAATAAGTATAGCAAGCTGAACTATCAGGTTAGCTACGAGCAACTCTCTGAACAAGTGCAGAGTATTCATAAAAGCGGTGGCAAGATTCTCAGTATTACTGAGTTAAATTGATCGAGTAGCCCGGTTATCAGTTACTAAGTCAACAGTTAATGGTAATCAAGAAAAACTGTTAACTGTTAATTGATAACTGATAACTGGGAAATGATACGTGAATAGCTGTGTAAGTCAGCTAAATTTGAGCAAAGAATTTAGGAGGAATTTAAATGTCACTTTGGGTAATGGATGCTGCTCCAGTAGAGTTGCGTGCTGGTGCAACAGAAGATGATGTGCAGACTGTGATTCGGGCAGTTTACAAACAGGTTCTAGGTAACCCCCACTTGCTGGAATCCGATCGCTTAACTACTGCTGAATCGATGCTGCGGAATGGGGACATCAGTGTACGGGGCTTTGTGCGCATAGTGGCTAAATCAGACTTGTATAAGTCCCTGTTTTTTGATTCTGCTTCCCAGTATCGTTTCATCGAGCTCAACTACAAGCATTTTCTAGGTCGTGCTCCCCAGGATCAGGCAGAAATTGCCGAACACGTCCTAATTTATAACACTGCTGGCTACGACGCGGACATTGATTCTTATATCGATAGCGACGAGTATCAGTTTAATTTTGGCGAGTTTATTGTTCCCTATCCTCGTAGTAATAGTACCGAAGTTGGGATTAAGAACGTAGCCTTTAATCGGACGTTTTGTTTGATCCGTGGAGATGCTACCAGTGATAGCAGTAACCAAGCCAAGCTGATTAGTGATTTAGCGGCTAATCTGTCTACGAAGATTACTGCTCCTGTTGGAGCTTCAGGTAATTACGCCAATACGGGCAAGCGCTTTAAGATTACTGTAGCTAAAGCTGGTGTTGGTTCTCGCTTTAAGCGGAGTAATGCTACCTATGAGGTAGGTTACGACCAGCTGTCGGCGAGGATTCAAAATATGCACAAAATGGGCAGCAAAATTGTCAGTATTACTGAAATAGGTTAGGTTGACTGTCCGGATTCAGTAGTTGATATAAGCTAAGTCTCTAGATGTTAGTTTTTGGAAATAGGCTGTGAGCAATAAACAGCTAATTTCTAAAAACTAACACTATTGATTAGTTAGGTACCGATTAACTATTGACAGTGGTATTGAGTTTTTTTGAATTCACAACTAAAGAAATTCAAGGTACTTTACCGATTTCAAGAATTGATTGCAGATGGCACTAGCACTCTGAGTGATTATAGCGATCGCAAAGTTGTACTAGAGGGTAAAATCTGTGTCACCAAAATATAATAAGCAAAAATGAGTATAGGCTTAATGTTCCTACTCAAATTAAGGGTTTTAGGAGTTTTTTCAGTCAATCGGCCTACTGTCAATTAGCCAAGACCATATAAAAAGCTTCACGTTAACCAAAAGTAAGTTAATACTTATAAGAGTGTTTAATCAATATAAGAATTTTGATATTCACAGATAAAGACTCTTTAATTAAAGTTAATTCACTAGAAAGTGAAGAAAGTATTTTTCGTAAGCAAGTTTTTAGATTAGTTGTTTATTAACTGTAATTAACAACATTTAACAACAATGGATTTGGAGGTCTTTTAAATGGTAATTGGTTTTATAAACCCTGTACTAACACGCGCCTCGCAATTAGGGGTGGCAGCATTTCAAGACACAGACCCAGTTGAACTGTGGCCTAGTCATTCTGAAGAAGAAGTGGAAATTGTGATTCGGGCTGTCTATCGGCAAGTGTTGGGTAATACCTATGTCATGGAGAGTGAGCGGCTCACCGTTGCCGAATCTCAACTCAGAAAGGGAGAAATTTCTGTCCGCGAATTTGTGCGCCAAGTGGCTCAATCTGAGCTTTACTACTCCCGATTTTTCGAGAGTTGCTCTCGTAATCGAGCCATTGAGTTGAATTTCAAGCATCTTCTTGGTCGAGCTCCCGAAAGCTATGAGGAAGTTATTGAGCATACGAGGATGCTTGATCAAGGGGGTTATGAGACTGAAATCGATTCTTATATCGATAGCGAAGAATACCAGCTAGCTTTTGGTGAAAACCAGGTTCCCTATTATCGGGGCTACAAAACCCAGATCGGGAAAAGTACAGTGGGATTTACCCATATCTTAAAACTGTTGCGTGGTGCACCTGGTACCGATAAACCCAATGTTTGGCGGGGGAATTGGTCTCGGTTGAATCAGTTCCTGATGACCAATAGTCCCAGTAATATGGAGCCCCTTTCTGGAGCTGGTGATGTCGTAAAACCTACTGATATCAATAAACTCCTGGCTAATGTTCTAGGTCTTAATAAACCCCAAGCAGTAGATCCAACAGAAACACAAACAGCACCTAAGATTCTCACAGAAGCTGAAAAACTTCTGCAAAACACGACTCAAACCTGGCAACGCCAGTATCAAGCCTGGGAAGAAATTGATCCGATTGAGCTGTGGCCAGGTCGCTCGGAAGCAGAAATCGAGACGGTGATTCGAGCAGTCTACCGTCAGGTTTTGGGAAATGCCCATGTTATGGAGAGTGAACGGCTGACTGTCCCGGAATCCCAAATCAAGCGAGGGGAAATCACTGTCCGTGAGTTTGTGCGTCAGGTTGCCAAGTCCGAGTTGTATCGGTCAAGGTTTTTCGATATCTGTCCCCGCTACCGGTCAATCGAGCTGAATTTTAAGCATTTGCTCGGTCGTGCTCCTGATGACTACTCGGAGACCTTCTATCACAGCCAAGTACTGGATCAAGGAGGTTTCGAGGCGGATATTGATTCCTATATCGATAGTAACGAGTACCAAGAGGTTTTTGGGGAGGATACTGTACCCTTTTACCGGGGCTATAAAACCCAAACAGGCAAAAAGCTGCTTGGGTTTACTAACATGTTGGTGCTGATGCCTAGCGTTTCTAGCTCTGATAAAGACAATGTTTCAGGGAATCCGCCAAGGCTGAATAAATCGATTATTTACAATAATCCCCTTGGGCAAGCCCCAGTTACTGATATCCAAGCCTTATTGGATGAAGTACTCAAGCCCAAAATCCAACCGAAGCAAGCTCCCCCAGAAGCTGAGAAAGAACGCTCAGAAGCCTATCAAGCCATTCAACGGCAATGCCAAGAGCAAGAAGAACTGCTGGAAAGCTTGCAGCAACAGCTGGCAGACTTACGACCATTGGCTAGCTTTGGAGCATCACAGTATAGCAAATGGCAGTCTTACAGTTCTTCGAGCAATGGTGGTAATGGTTTCACCAGCATTGCAGCCCAAATCCCCATGGCAGCAGCGACTGTAGAGCCAGACAGTTATGAAGCTCTCCAACAAAAGTCTGAAAAACAGGCCCAGGAAATTGCCACCTTACAAGACAAGATTGCTGATCAGCGGCGTTTAGCTATGATTGCAGAAACCCAGTTGAATAAGTGGCGGCCTCGTAGTTATTAGAGTACTTATTAGAGCTGGGATTAGCTCTATGGCCAGTTGCCATAGAAATGTGTAGGTTGTTGAGGGTTAACTGTTGAGAGTTTACTGACAACGGTCAACCCTCAACAACTATCTGGGAAATACAAGCTTTGAACAAAAGCTTCTAAATAAAGCTTTTAACGAGGTACTTTTAACAGTAAAATATATAGACTTTAAATAGGCGATCCGGAGGAAAAGCCAATGGCCAAGAAAAGCCGTAAAACTGCTAGCCAGTATTCAGAAGGTAAGTCCAAGGTGGGGATATCCCTGACCCCTACAGGCATTGGCTTGTTGACTCAGATGGCTCAGGATACTGGATTGTCCCGCTCGGAACTAATTGAGCGTATCGCCAGAGGTAATATTGCGATCGCATGCCAGCAGGCAAGTATGACTATCGCCCTGGAAAATCCACCGGAGGCAAAGGAAACATCCGCCAACAATGGAGCCACAAAATCTCCAACAAAGATTCAAGTCATAGAGGGTCAGCAACCGCTACAAATACAAACTGATGTGTCTGAGCCTGGTGGTTCTGGTGTATCCCAAGAAGATTACCAGTCTTTACAAGACCAGGCTCAACAGCAAGCTACTTTGATTGAAGACTTACAGAAGAAGTTAGCTCAACAAAAATCTGAAACTGCTGAACAGACAGAAAGTTATCAATCTTTACAACAGCAGGCTAAAGAGCAATCTAATCTGGTCAAAAAGTTACAGAAGCAGCTAGCTGACCAAAAATCTGAAACTGCTGAACAGACCGAAAGCTATCAGTCTTTACAACAGCAGGCTAAAGAGCAAGCTAATCTGGTCAAAAAGTTACAGAAGCAGTTAGCTGACCAAAAATCTGAAACTGCTGAACAGACCGAAAGTTATCAGTCTTTGCAACAGCAGGCTAAAGAGCAAGCTACTCTGGTTAAGAAATTACAGAAGGAGCTAGCTGACCAAAAATCTGAAACTGCTGAACAGACCGAAAGCTATCAGTCTTTGCAACAGCAGGCTAAAGAGCAAGCTACTCTGGTTAAGAAATTACAGAAGGAGTTAGCAGAGCAAAAATCTCAGACTGCTGAACAGACAGAAAGTTATCAGTCTTTACAACAGCAGGCTCAAGAAAAATCTAATCTGGTCAAAGAGTTACAGAAGCAGCTAGCAGAGCAACAATCTCAGGCGACGCAACAAGTAGAAAGTAATCAGGTTCTACAACAGCAAACTCAAGACCAAGAGAAGCGTATTGCTGAGTTAGAGCATCAGTTGTCTGAGCAACAAGCTCCCGCTAATCAACCTACCGAGAGTTATGAGTCTTTGACACAGCATAATCAAGAGCAAGAGGATCGTATTGCCACTTTACAAAAACAAATTGCTGAGTTAAAGCGTTGGGCAAACATTGGCAAAGCAGAGTTCAACAAAAGGCGTAGCCGGAGATTGTTTTAGCTAGTGCCCGAAGTCATCAATAATTTAATAATGATGTCAAGTCCCCTGGCTTCCTTTGTTGATAGTTTTGGGGATAATTTTTGGTTTGAATAACAACAAATAATAATATGATTATTATGGTATTATTCCCGAGACCCTTTCCTGGTTGAAGCAAAGTTGATAATCTGTTCCAAGCGTGATATCGAACTAGCCGCTGATTCTCGGATATAGGGGTCGGCTTCCTGATTCTCAGCCATAACAGATAGCACTTCCATAGCTCTCTCATCCCCCAAGGAACCTAGAGCCTGTAGCACAGTAACTTGAAGTGCAATATCGTCGATGTCCAAAGCAGCTACTAGGGCTTCAAAAGCGGGTGGACCAATGGTTCCCAGTGCGCCAACTGTCGATATTTTGACAACAGGATCTGGGTCTTTGAGGGCTGTTTGTAGACTCTGCAACCCCACAGTTGGAAAAGTTTCTTCTGAGTAATTAAGAGCGATCGCAGCCAGCGCCTTAGCACAGCTAGCCCGTACGGTGTTATTTTCACTAGTTGTTAAGGTTTCTGCCAATATCGGTACAGAATCAAGACCAATCACACCTAGAGTTTGTACTGCTGCTCGCCGATAAACTACATCCTCATCACCCAAAATTGCCATCAACTCAGGAATAGTATTCTCGGTGCGCTCTGCTGCAATCTGCCGCATGGCTCTTTCTCTGAGTCTAGGATTTTTATTTTTTAATTGTTGATATAACTCTTCTGTAGACATTAGTAGATATTCGTAAATATCAGTCAAAAAATATGAGTAGACATTCTTGAGCGAGGAGTCATACCAAGTTGCGGTCAAACGTACAACTTTCTCTTCCGCCGATCTCCCCATCTCCCCATCTTCCCCTCCTGGGAGGGGTTAGGGGTGGGTTACCATCTCCCCACCTCCCTATCTCCCTATCCAAGCCATCTACTCTCTTTGAATGCCACTTGGTATCAGGAGCTTCAAGCACAACAACTAAGGGGTTCTTAGGAAAGTGCTGAACCTGAAACAGGCACAGCACTTTCCTAAGATACCCCTTTAGTCCAAAGTACTAGAGGCAGCTAATCACTGTTAATCACTACAAACAGTGGATAGCAATAATCCTATGACATGGAGTTGATTACATAGTCAAGATAAATGCGGTATTCAACCAAGGCTTGGGGAGACATGTCACGAGGAGCGCAGCCACGATCCCGGAGGAATGTCAAACCAGTAACATAGGTAGCGGCATCAATACCTAAAGCTTTGTAGACTTCACGAGCGCCAGCAATACCCCACTCATCCAGAGGACCAGTACCACCGACTACTAGGCAATAGTTGATCAAACGCAGATAGTGAACGATGTCACGCTTGCACTTTTCTTTCTGAGTACCTGCATCGATGTCCCGACCACTACCGTTAGGGAACTTTTTGTAGATAGCATCAATAGCTTCTTGAGCTACTTTGTCGTAGTTACCTGCTAATTTATCAGCAGCTTCCATACGAGCAGCAGAACGTTGCAAGCTACCTTGAACTGATTCTAGGTCAGAAGCGCTAGGAAACCGACCTGCTAGGTCAGCGGAAGCAACAACAGTGGTTAACACTGATTTCATAATTAAGATATCTCCTGTCTTAAATTGATTTCGGCAAAAGGTCAGTGTAATTCAAATTATCCTGAGCAGGTACACTAGCTAATAGCACTGCCAACTGCATCGAAGTAGCTACCAACTTCTGCAGCCAAAGAAGCACAATCACCGCTAGTAACAGACTCTTTGCGTTGAGATGCAGTGTTGTTAACAAAAGCCACAGCAGCAGCCTTCATGATGGCAACAGCCCGGGTTGTATTACCAGTGGGGACGCCCAAAGCAGCGTAGGTTTCCTTAAGACCATTCAAGCAGCGGTCAGTCAGTACAGAACTATCTCCGCTGAGAACGGCGTAGCACACATAACGCAAAACGATTTCGCCATCACGTAGACAAGCAGCCATCTTGCGGTTGGTGTAAACACCGCCACCGGGAGCAACTAAACCAGGGCTTTCGCAAACGATACCAGCAACCGCATCAGTAACGATACAGCTAGCATTGCTGGAGATAAAATTCACAGCATCAAGCCGCTTGTTGCCATCAGCAATAAATCCCTTTAGAGCATCTAAATCACCACCACCAACAAATCCACCTTTGGAATCGGCAGCAACTACGGCTTTTGAAAAAGCGTCTAGCATTAAAATCTCCTTATCAATAACAAGGACTTAATTAAAATTATTGGTCTTGTCGTTCATGAATTGACTAACCAATTTAGACGATAAAAGCTATTTGACACTCTAGTCCCATTTATGAGAAACAAAGCAACAAAACATTACAAAAATTTCCTTCTATCGGTCTAATTGTATACTTTTGTATCAATTATAATGAACCTGTTTGGTTAAGTGCTAAAAAGTATCGTCAATATCAGGGTCAATACCTGCTGCTCGTAGCTGCTCAGCCAGCCGAGCCGCTCTTGCTAAAGCAGCTTGAGTTCGTTGGCGCTCCTGCTCAACTATAGACTCTGCTTCTTCAGCACGTTGTCGCTCTTGTTCAGCTCTTTCCCTTTCTAGAACAGCTCGTTCATCACCAATGAGCAACAGATTTCCTTCCTCATCCCACCACCTTAGCCACAGTTGAGTTTGATTCTGATAACTTCCTTGCCATAAGCCTAGTTCTACACCCAACGGTGAAATATAATAATGCCCTCGTTCATTAGGGGTTAATTTCTGATAAAACCCACTGATCAAGGTATAGACTTCAAGAGAGCCGTTGTTTATTTGATAAATACCATAGTAGGGAATTCGGATAATTTGCTCATACACCCAAAACTTCCCTGGCTTAGTTACTTCTCCTTGAGTCGAGAGGGATAACGGGGTTTTGTCCCGTTCTTCATCCCCATTGCCACTGGCAAATTCTAAAGCAATTAATGGTGCTATATGTTCCCGCCACACCACATAGGAGCGACGAATTTTACCATCTAGCTGAGGAGGGACATTGGGAACATAGAACCAATCAGGTGCTTCGGCTCCTTTTTCAGGTGGGTCAGTTTCTCGCCAGTATATACCACAGTCTTGCCCAATAGCATATTCTCCATCAGGATGTCGCTGTTGTAATATCTCTCCAATCGAATCCGTTAGAATTATGCTTTGGGGATGCTCTTGAAAGTTTTTCACAAATGTACCATCTGACTCCGGTAGCTGGGTGTGGTCAGGGAAAGGGGGAGGTAATTTGACTCGAGGTACTGTCTCAGTCATGATCTGGCCTAGACTATGGCGGTGATAATCTCTATATTATCCTGGCTGCAAAGCGTGTGATAGGCGATCCCAATTACCAATTACCACAGCATGATTAGTCCTTAGCACACTAAAGACGCTCTTCAACGGTTACTAATGACTCATCCTAATGGCTAATGACTAGTAACCGCTTTAGTAACTGCTTTCTCCCGAATCAACCAATCTGAATCATTAGCTGCCAGATCTTGACCACTGGTATCCCCAAATTGCTCTAATGCGATTAAACTGGCATATTTCAAGTCAAAAATCTTGGTATTGAGGTTGTCTTTGAGTAAGGGAATTGCCCGTTCATCCCCTAAATTCCCCAAGGCAATAGCAGCAGCAGCACGGGATTTCTGAAACTGCGGTGCTTTATTGTGTAGGGCTTCCACTATCAAATCGTAGGCATCGGTGTATTTCAGCCAGCCTAAAAGTTTGACAACATGGTAGTGAGCACCATAATCGTTATGGGCTTTGTCAGCATAGGTAGCAAGTAGGGCGTCAGCAACAGCATCTTGGGATAACTTGAGCAGGGTTTTACTGGCTAGATAACACCGCCCAAAATCCGTATGGTATAGCTCGTTAATCAAGAAGTCCAAAGTGGGCATTTGGTCATATTCATGAACCAGCTCTAGGTGATCAGGATGATCACGAATCACTTGGTCGAGTGATGGTTCGATCTCCTCAAAGGTGATATCACCGGCTGGTAACCCAGCTTCTGCCAACAGGCGAATTCCTCGTATTCGGAAGACCATGGAAATGGGACAGGTGGCAATTTTCGGAATTGCTTGGTAGTATCGGGCATCAATCAGGTCTTGAATACAGGCTCGTCGGGCATTGACACTAGAGTGTTGTAGGAATGCCATAACTTTGTGCATCTCGGCGGTATCCCCTGTGAACCGACAAACCGTTGCGATCGCAGCACTGGCTATGGGTTCATTATCGGATTTAGTAAATGTCTTAATCCTCTCCAGGGCTGGTTTATAGTCTAGTGCGGCCAGAGTTTGGATAATCACACGATAAGTCTGACCTGGTTTTTCCAGTAGCTGGGCTATTTCTTCGAGAATTTCGGGATCTTGAGTGCCAATTTCCCCAATTGCCCAGACAGCATTTTCCACCGTGTAACAATCCTCATCCCCCAGACATGAGCGAATAATGGGTATGGCTACAGAGGCTTTCAGACGACCTAAACTTTCTACTGCCTTGCGTCGAGCGATACGATGGTACATTTCTGAGTTTTGGTCTTGCACCGTTTCCATCAGGGCATTGATTGACCGCTCGCTGGGAAAGTTAATTAAATGGGATGCAGCCACATAGCGATCAGATTGGTCTTCCAGCTGGTCTAAGGGGGTCTTTAAAAGTGCGATCGCTTGATCTTCGGTCAAATTAAATATATTGGCAAAACGTTTATCCATCAGTGATTTACTCGTGATTTAGTTGTGATTTAGCAATTAACAATAGGACTTACGAAGTTTAGTTGGTTTTCCCCTTTAACTTCCCAAAACAATTAGGGGACTCTTCGACGGTACTCAACCAATTCAGGCAAAGCAACGTACTAAGAGTCCCCAGCTGCTGATCGAAATGTTAGTCAATCAGCGACGGATTTTCACCGTGATATCCTTAGGACAAGGAGTTGATTACATAGTCGAGGTAAGTTTTGTACTCAACCAAAGCTTGAGCAGACATGTCACGAGGAGCACAACCGCGATCGCGAGTGAACTCAAGAGCTGCTACATAAGGAGCGGTAGGTAGGTTCAAAGAACGGTAAACTTCACGCTGACCAGCAATACCCCACTCATCTAGAGGACCAGTACCGCCAACAACTAAGCAGTAGTTGATCAAGCGTAGGTAGTGACCAAGATCGCGGTAGCACTTGTCAATCTTGATTTGAGAATCACCAGCTTCACCAGCTTCTTTCAGGTAAGGATACTTCTTAAAGCAAGCATCACCAGCTTCTTTGGTTACTTTATCAATGCCAGCTGCTAGCTTTTCAGCAGCTTCCATACGAGCAGCAGCCCGTTGTAGGCTACCTTGAACGGACTCAAGGTCAGAGCTGCTAGGAAAACGACCTGCAGCATCGGCAGCAGTAACAACTGTGCTTATAACTGATTTCATTTTTATATATCTCCTGAATGGGTTTTGACAAAGGTTAGACTTAGCTTTTGGCTTCCCCAGCTCACTTTGGCAGGAGCTTGGTTATCTTAGGCAAAAGGGAAAGACTAGCTGATAGCAGCAACTACTGCATCGAAGTAACCAGCAGTTTCAGAAGCTAAGGAGGAACAATCCCCAGAAGTTACTTCAAACTTGCGCTGGCTAGCGGTATTGTTAACGAAAGCAACTGCAGCAGCTTTCATGATTCCAACAGCACGAGCTGTGGAGGTAGTGGGTACACCCAGAGCGCTGTAGGTTTCCTTCAGACCATTCAGGCAGCGGTCGCTTAGTACAGAAGCATCACCAGCCAAGATGGCATAGGTCACGTAGCGGAGGATGATTTCACCATCACGCAAGCAAGCAGCCATGCGGCGGTTGGGGTAGCAGTTACCACCAGCTTGAATCAAACCAGTGTTTTCGCAGATCATGCCGGAAACAGCGTCGGAAACGATGCAGCTGGCTTCGCTGGCGAGAATGTTTACAATATCAAGGCGCTTATTACCATCAGCAATAAAGCCTTTTAGAGCACCCAGGTCTTCAGCACCGAGACATGCGGTTTTGCTATCTGCTGTAACTACAGCTCTGGAAAAAGCGTCAAGCATTGAGATCTCCTTAAAATTAAAGGTACTTAACTAGTTTGCTATCTTGCTTGTCATTTATCAAATTTGACCAGCTCAATATGAACATTAGAGGATAATCGGAACCGCCGTCTCATTTATTAACAACAAAGTAATAATTTGTAATATTCGTTACAAGGTCACCAGTCAATCACACAGGAGTCGGTTAACGGACTCAGCAGCTATATACAAAACTTAATAATTGCATGTACCTAGCTATGATACTTAACTATCCATTAATAAATTCCATGGTTATGACAGCAGGGGAGCAAGGAAGCAGGGGAGCAGGGGAAGAAAAATTTTGTCTGGATATCGTCAGTGTCGGCAATTATCTGGATTTGATATCAGAACTGTCAGTAGACCTATAGCAAAGAAAGGGATAATTAGGACATAATAGAGGGTGTAGCAAGGAGGA
>NZ_CEYLVT010000176.1:1768-15730 GCF_982860115.1 Moorena sp. | reverse complement strand
CTATCAGCTATCAGCTATCAGCTATCAGCTATCAGCTATCAGCTATCAGCTATCAAATTATGGGCTATGGCTGAACGCGCACGTGTGCGCATAGGCTGACGGCTGACGGCTGACGGCTTACATATACACTCAACTGTCAACAAAAAAAGAGTTACTTCAAGGGTGATAGTTAAATCGGTATGGGCTTAACACTGGACAGTGAGCATCAACTGGCAATTCAAAACCACGCAGAAAGTACCTATCCTGAAGAGTGCTGCGGTTTACTATTGGGTAAGCACCGGGGTGAGGTGAAAACTCTGGTTGAGGTATTACCCACACCGAACAACTGGGATGGTGAAGCAGCTGATGCCTATCCTACGGTTGAGGGCAAACATCAGGGAGATTATAGCAGACAGCGCCGATTCAGCATTGCTCCTGAGGTGCTAATGCGGGCACAAAAAGACGCACGCGATCGCAATCTCGATATAATCGGGATCTATCACTCTCATCCGGATCACCCAGCGGTACCTTCAGAATTTGATCGTGCGATCGCATGGCAGCAATACTCGTATATTATTGTTGCCGTTGAGGAAGGTAAAGCGTGTGACTTCAGAAGTTGGAGCCTGGATGAACAGCACCAGTTCCAGCCAGAAGAAACTATCATGATCAAAGGTTAAGTCCTGAGTCTTACCGCTTCAAACCCAACATGCCATGTTAAATCCCAATCTAGATGAAATCCAATTAAGTAAAGACGAATACGAACGTTACTCCCGACACCTGATTTTGCCCGAAGTTGGGTTAGATGGACAAAAACGCCTCAAAGCTGCCAGTGTCCTATGTATAGGTAGTGGTGGATTAGGTTCACCCCTATTGCTCTATCTTGCTGCTGCTGGAATTGGAAACCTAGGTCTAGTAGATTTCGATGTTGTAGATAGTTCTAACCTCCAACGTCAGGTAATTCACGGGACGTCGTGGGTAGGTAAACCCAAAATTCAGTCGGCCAAAGAGCGGATTCTAGAAATCAACCCTCACTGTCAGGTAGACCTCTACGAAACCCTGCTGAATTCCGAGAATGCCTTGGAAATCATGGCACCCTATGACATTATCGTCGATGGTACGGACAATTTCCCCACCCGTTACCTAGTCAATGATGCGTGTGTACTTCTGAATAAGCCAAACGTCTATGGCTCTATTTTCCGGTTTGAGGGACAGGCGACAGTCTTTAATTACGAAGGTGGTCCCAACTACCGCGACTTGTTCCCTGAGCCCCCACCACCAGGAATGGTACCTTCCTGTGCCGAAGGAGGGGTTTTGGGCATTCTGCCAGGAATTATTGGGGTGATTCAAGCAACGGAAACGGTCAAAATTATTTTAGGCCAGGGGGATACCCTCAGTGGACGTTTGTTGCTGTACAACTCTTTAAATATGACCTTCCGGGAATTGAAACTTGGACTCAATCCAGAACGACCGGTGATTGAGAAGTTGATTGACTATCAACAATTCTGTGGCATTCCCCAAGCTAAAGAAGAGGAAGCCAAACGCCAGATGGATATCAAAGAGATGAATGTCCAGGAGCTCAAGGAACTCATGGATAGTGGTGCGGATGATTTTGTTTTGATTGATGTCCGCAATCCCCATGAGTATGACATTGCTAAGATTTCTGGCTCAGTGCTAGTGCCATTACCGGATATTGAACAAGGTTCTGGTGTAGCAAAAGTCAAGGAACTGGTTAATGGTCATCGCTTGATTGCCCATTGCAAAAAGGGAGGTCGCTCAGCTAAAGCATTGGGAATTTTGAAAGAGGCTGGTATTGAAGGGATTAATGTCAAAGGAGGTATTACCGCCTGGAGTCAGGAAATTGATTCATCAGTACCGCAATACTAACTAAATATATAGCAATTATGGTGAACCAGTCAGGGACATTGCTTATCCTTTGAAGGCAAAAGGCAAAAGGCAAAAGGCAAAAGGCAAAAGGCAATAGTCAAGAAGGTTTTAACCAGGGAACAGAACTATGTCTTAACCTTGTCTTGGACTGCTATAGGAACTGGATCTGGCCACGGTAACGCGAATTCCATTAGTTGTATTTGGTGCGATCGCAGATGAGTTTGCGATCGCTATTTTATGTATATTGGACCTCACCCCATGGATAAGTCCTATGAATGCTCAATGCGAGTACCTAAAACCTTGAGGAATTCTGCTAGCCACTGGGGATGAGCAGGCCAAGCGGGAGCTGTTACTAAATTACCGTCTACTATTGCTTGATCTACTGGGATGTCAGCATAGCTTCCACCAGCACGGGTAACATCGGGACCACAGGCTGGATAAGCGGAACATTTTTTACCCTGGAGTACATCTGCTGCTGCCAACAATTGAGCACCATGACAAATTGCTGCGATTGGTTTGTTTGCTTGGGCAAAGTGCTGCACGATTTTGATCACATCTTGATTGAGGCGGATGTATTCTGGTGCTCGCCCCCCTGGAATCACTAGGGCGTCATAATCTTCAGGATTTATGGCATCAAAGGTGGCGTTGAGGATGAAGTTGTGACCAGGCTTCTCCGTGTAAGTCTGGTCTCCTTCAAAGTCATGAACCGCTGTGCGAACAATGTCCCCAGCTTTTTTGTCAGGACAGACAGCATCAACGGTATGTCCTACCATCTGCAACCCTTGGAAGGGAACCATCACTTCGTAGTCTTCTACAAAGTCACCTACGAGCATTAAGATTTGCTTTCCTGCCATGTTATCTCTCCTGTGGTTTAAATCGGCATTGCTATTGAGCAATCCTAATGTATCAAGGTTCTGACGTTGTTCGCATAGCGTGGCCTTTTGGCCAAAATTGTCTGTCAGAATGTAGAATCTAGAATGCAGAATTAAGAATGTAGAATCTATAATTCTTAATTCTTAATTCTTAATTCTTAATTCTTAATTCTTAAATTGGGATTTAGTGCTCCAACCAAATCGCTAAATCCGTTGCAGTCTCAAAATCCAACAATGCTTCACTCAATTCCTCCAATCGAGTAATGGATAATCCCTCAATCCGCTGTTGGAGCACAGGGTCAAGTAAACCTAACCTCAGGGTTAGCTGACGCATCACAACTAATAGGGCTCCCTCCTGCTTGCCGCGCTGGAGTCCCTGCTGGAGTCCCTGCTGGAGTCCCTTTTGGACTCCCTTTTGGATAATATCTTGATAGGTGACTGATTCTTCCATAATTTCCTCTGATAACAATCGACGGACTAACTCTTTGTCAAACCGCAAACCAGCCAATACATCCACACAGGCTGCTAAGTTTCCTCGTAATGGTTTTTCTTCAATTCTATCCACTTCGGCAACCACTTGCTCTAACAATCCTAGGGGCTGATTACTCCTAGCTAGAGTTGCCAAGGGTAACAGAGCTCGATTGGCTAACAGTGGTTGAGGGTCTTGCTCCCACAGACGAATTATTCGATAAGAGTGCCAGGTGTTAGTATCCCTAAACTCGTTCGTAAATACCAGATCTGAGGTCGTAGATTTTAGGAAAATTACCACCTGGTCAATCCGACATCGATACTTGCGGTGTAGTCTGACCCAATAGTCCAACATCCGAAATGGTAGTGGTGGCTGGGATTGGGGTACAGTTTGAAATTCTAGGTGCAGAATTTGGTTAGTACTTTGCAGTAGACTCAGAGCATCAGCTTGAATTGGTTCAGCACTTAATTCGGCTTTAAGTACCTGAATATCTCTAGGTTCTTCACCCAATAGCCAATGAAAAAACTCTGATGGGTATTCTTCTGCTAAGTATTTACAGATATTATCGTAAGCCAAGGCAAATTGTTTAAACTTAACACTATCTCAGACAGTGTAGTGAATCTGAACTAAAAAATTGATCGCACCTGGATCTTGTTTATGGAGTCAAGCTATGATACCCCAGCACTAATGATTTAGATAAAATCTAAAAAAGACCTGATTAGATCAGGTCTTATCAAAATCATCTTCCCACCAAAAATCCTGGTGAACACTAACAGTTCAATATCAGCCGTGCTCCAACCAAACCGCTAAATCCGTTGCGGTCTTAAAATCCAACAACGCTTCACTCAATTCCTCCAATCGAGTAATGGATAATCCCTCAATCCGCTGTTGGAGCACAGGGTCAATTAAACCTAACCTCAGGGTTAGCAAACGCATCACAATTAATACCGCTTCCTCCTGTTTTCCTCGGTCGAGTCCCTGCTGGATTCCCTGCTGGAGTCCCTTTTGAACTCCCTTCTGGATAATATCTTGATAAGTGACTGATTCTTCCATAATTTCCTCCCTCAATAATCGACGGACTAAAGCTTTATCAAACCGTAAACCAGCCAGTACATCCACACAAGCTGCTAGGTTTCCCCGTAATGGTTTTTCTTCAATTGTATCCACTTCGGCAACCACTTGCTGTAACAATTGATTAGGGTTATTGCTCCTAGCTAGAGTGGCCAAGGGTAACAGAGCTCGATTGGCCAATAGTGGTAATGGGTCTTGCTCCCACAAGCGAATTACTTGATAACGATGCCAAGTATTAGTATCCCTAAACTCGTTACTATATGCCATCTGTGAGGTCGTAGACTTTAGAAAAATCACCACCTGGTCAATCCGACATCGGTACTTGCGGTGTAGTCTGACCCAATAGTCCAACATCCGAAATGGTAGTGGTGGATCGGATGGGGGTACAGTTTGAAATTCTAGGTGCAGAATTTGGTTAGTACTTTGCAGTAGACTCAGAGCATCAGCTTGAATGGGTTCACTACTCAATTCAGTTTTAAGTACCTGAATATCATGAGGTTCTTCACCCAATAGCCAATGAAAAAACTCCGATGGGTATTCTTCGGCTAAGTATTTACAAATATTATCGTAGGCCAAGGCAAATTGTTCAAAGTTAACACTATCTCAGATAGTGTAGTGAATCTGAACTAGAAAATTGATCGCACCTGGATCTTGTTTATGGAGTCAAGCTATGATAGTAGCTTTGATTTTAGTTGTTTAGGGTGCGTTAGGGACGGGCTCGCATGTCTTTACTACGGAATCTCACGGACATTATTTGACTAATCATACTAGCAAAATCCGTTGATATTCTAGTGTATAACCGTTCAGGCTTTCTCTAAGCTGAAAAGGAATCAAGGAGAGTGAAGCAGGATGGTTGTTCAAAACACTAGCAATAATAGCAATACTACTAATAGTAATCAATCCAGTAATCATCAATGGGATGATGTTCGTGCAGCATTGAAACGATTCTGGGGCTACGATGATTTTCGACCTCCCCAAGGTGAAATTATTCGGATGATTTTAGAACAACGGGATGCTTTAATTGTTTTGCCTACTGGTGGTGGGAAGTCGATTTGTTTTCAACTACCAGCTTTACTACAAACTGGATTAACATTAGTGATTTCTCCACTGGTAGCATTGATGGAAAATCAGGTGCAGGAATTGCGCGATCGCAAATTACCTGCTGCTCTGTTACATAGTGAATTACCTCGCTACCAACGGCAACAAACCCTTCAAGCAATCGAAAAGCAACAACTGCGATTGCTCTACTTATCCCCAGAAACCCTACTCAGTGCAGCAGTGTGGAAACGGTTGTGTCAGCCACAGCTTCAGATTAATGGATTGATTTTAGATGAAGCCCATTGTTTGGTTCAATGGGGTGATACCTTTAGACCCGCTTATCGCCGTTTGGGTGCAGTAAGACCAGCACTGCTTAAGTGTAAGCCCAAGGGAACAAAAATTGCGATCGCATCCTTTACTGCTACCGCTGACCCCAAGGCTCAACAAACCATCCGCAAAGTCTTGCAATTGCAACAACCCCAAACATTTTTAATTAGCCCCTATCGAGACAATCTTAACCTCCACGTCCAAACCGTCTGGACTCCGAAAGGACGCCGCCAACGAGTATTGAACTATATTAAAGCCAGACCTAAACAAGCTGGGTTAGTCTATGTCCGTTCCCGAAAAGATAGTGAAGTGTTAGCGCAATGGTTTACTTCCTTGGGATATTCCACCGCAGCTTACCACGCTGGCTTGGGTGCTCAGGAGCGTCGGAAAATTGAAGCCAGCTGGATTAGTGGTCAGACCCAATTTGTGGTATGTACCTGTGCCTTTGGCATGGGGATTAATAAGCCAGATGTACGCTGGGTCGTGCATTTCCAAGCACCTTTACTCTTATCGGAATATATTCAGGAAGTAGGTCGTGGTGGCAGGGATGGTAAACCAGCAGATGCTTTGACCTTAGTCAGTGAACCAACAGGATGGTTCAATCCAGAGGATAAGCAACGACAAGAGTTTTTTGCCCATCAAATGCGATCGCAATACCGACAAGCTCAACAGTTAGCAAAGCAATTACCAGCTCAGGGAGAAGTAGCCAAAGTAGCGAAAGAGTTTCCCAATGGTGCCATAGCCTTAGCACTCCTTGACAGTGCTGGTCAACTAGAATGGATTGATCCATTCCATTACCGGCAACACCGGTCTCAAAAATCTTCCTCCCTAGCACAGGTTAGTACTATCCAACAGCAAGCCCAGTCTCAGATGAATCAATACCTGAAAACTCGCCAGTGTCGTTGGCAATTTTTACTAAAGGCATTTGGTTTTACTCAAGACGCGGTTGGCTTTAAATGCGATCGCTGTGATAATTGTTCATAGTATTTAGTTTTCAGATTCCTGTAATTCCTTTAAATAATTATTGAGTTTCAACAGACTATATATTCCTAATGCTGTACCAATTGGTAAACTCAACAGATTCACACATGCCGCAATCCAGTTAGCAGTATTTGGCTTAGCTCGCTGATAGAATAATCCTGCCATTATATTAACAATTCCAAACCCAAGTAGAAATATATGCATGGCGATAGTGAATAAAATTATCCAACTATCACATGCATCTCCTCGGAAAGGTTCATTAAGACATAATGAAGGACGCATCTGGATGATATATCTCGAAAAATCGAAATAAATACGAAATATGAACAATCCAAAGAAGAAATAAATGCCGCCCCAAATATAGTGAAAGATACTGAGCCACTTGAAACGTTTCATAGAGTGCTCTCCATTTCTTGTTTAAGTTCCAGCTATAGTAATTAATATAGCTGGATTACAGCGGACATCTCTGTTAAAGCGATGCAGAGGTGCGACCCGTGGCAAATTTAATTCGACGACTGTAAACGCACCATTACGGTTTTGGAGGAAACCCCTATGAGCGATCCCATCAAGACACGGTTTATCTTCTTGAATAATATCTAATTTAAATGCACCACAGCTTAACACCGAAAACTCCTCCGATATCTTGACTACTGCTCGAAAGTTCCCGATTCCCGATTCCCGATTCCCGATTCCCGATTCCCGATTATAAATTCTTAATTCTCAATTCTTAATTCTTAATTCTTAATTCTAAAAAACCTTCTATCCGCTCCCAAACCTTCTCTAACAAATCAGGAGAATCAGCATCAAACCATTCAATCTCAGGATAAGCCTTAAACCAAGTGCGTTGACGTTTAGCAAATTGGCGAGTGTGGACAACAGTTAACTCTCTGGCCTGATCAAGGGATACGTTACCAACAAGATAATCTTTAAATTCCCGATATCCCAACGTATCCAGTAACGGTAAATTCCATCCATACTTCTGAACAATAGTTTCCACCTCAGCCACAAATCCGGCTGCTAACATTTGGTCAGTACGCTGAGCAATCCGCTGGGTAATAGTTTCAGAATCCCGACATTCCAAGCCAATCTGGAGAATTGGATAATTAGGAGGATTCTCTCCCTGCTGCTGTGATATCGGAATTCCAGTTACATAAAATACTTCCAATGCTCGCAATGTCCGCACTTGGTCATTGGGATGAATCTTCTGAGCAGCAACAGGGTCAATCTGTTGGAGGAAATTATAGAGCTGAGCTTGACCAAGAGCAGCTAGTTGCGGACGCAAATCTTCCTGAGGCGCAACCCGAGGAATTTTTAACCCCCGCACTATCGATTTGATATATAAACCAGTACCGCCAACTAAAAAAAGAGGGTTATTGTTTAACTCTGCCTGATCTACCCAGTCTTTCCTGTGTTCGCTAGCTATAATTTCCTGGGCTTGCTGTTGATAATCAGCTACAGTTAACGTTTCGGTTGGGTCACAGATATCGATTAGATAATGGGGTACCTGCTGTTGTTGAGCCAGTGTCGGCTTAGCGGTTCCAATATCAAATTCCCGGTAAACCTGACGAGAATCAGCATTAATAATTATTGAACTAACTCGCTGTGCTAATGCTATCCCTAGACTCGACTTACCTGTGGCTGTGGCACCACAAATTACTATTACTGCTGAGTGCTCAGTGCTGAGTTTTGAGTTTTGAGGGGAGGGCTGTTTCATCTGACACCATCATAAACTATATAGTCAATCCCCTATATAAATAACCTATGAAAATGGGCTGTGGTCGCCTGTAAGGCTTTTGTGTTACAATCTTCGAGTGTTTTGTCATTTTTGATGAATCATAGCCTTTCAAAGCTTTTAACGGAGAACCCCGAAAGATTATGACGAGTAGTTACAGTGCCGATCAGATTCAAGTTCTAGAAGGTCTCGAACCGGTGCGGAAACGCCCAGGGATGTACATCGGGACAACTGGACCTAGGGGTCTCCATCATCTAGTCTACGAAGTTGTAGACAATTCCATCGATGAAGCGCTGGCTGGGTATTGTACTCACATCGAAGTTGATATCAATAGCAATGGTTCCGTAACCGTTACCGATGACGGACGAGGGGTTCCTACAGACACCCACCCTACCACAGGGAAATCAGCACTGGAAACCGTAATGACCGTACTTCATGCCGGTGGTAAATTTGGTGGCGGCGGCTATAAAGTCTCTGGAGGATTGCACGGTGTTGGTGTTTCCGTAGTCAATGCTCTGTCTGAGTGGGTAGAGGTAACGGTGTGGCGGGATAAAAAAGAACATACCCAGCGCTATGAGCGGGGTGTGCCCATGACTGAACTACTCGTCAAGCCCTATAAAAAGACCCACACTGGTACCTCAGTAAACTTCAAGCCAGATACCGAAATCTTTACTGGCGGTATTGAGTTTGATTACACCACCTTATCCGGACGTCTCCGAGAACTGGCTTACCTCAATGCTGGTGTTAAAATTACCTTCTCAGACCATCGCCTGGAAGAACCCAGAGTAGAAACCTATCACTACGAAGGAGGGATCCAGGAATATGTCGCTTACATGAACCGAGAAAAGCACGCCCTACACGAGGAAATTATCTATATACAAGGGGAACGCAACAATATCCAAGTGGAAGTGGCACTACAATGGTGCATTGATGCCTATAGTGATAATTTGCTGGGTTTTGCTAACAATATTCGCACCATTGATGGTGGTACCCACTTGGAAGGGCTCAAGACAGTCTTGACCCGAACCATGAATGCGATCGCACGCAAGCGTAATAAAATCAAAGAAAATGAGTCTAACCTAGGTGGTGAGAATGTCCGAGAAGGATTAACTGGGGTGATTTCTGTCAAAGTCCCAGAGCCAGAATTTGAAGGTCAAACCAAAACTAAACTGGGGAATACAGAAGTAAGGGGCATTGTAGATTCCCTAGTTGGGGAAGTCTTGACTGAATACCTGGATTTTCGTCCCCAAGTAGTCGATACGATCTTAGAAAAAGCGATTCAAGCCTATAAAGCCGCAGAAGCTGCTCGTCGTGCTCGTGAATTAGTGCGGCGCAAGTCAGTACTAGAGTCTTCTCCCTTACCCGGTAAGTTAGCCGATTGTAGTTCTCGGGACCCAGGGGAATCAGAGATATTCATCGTTGAAGGGGATAGTGCAGGGGGATGTTTTTCTGGAGAGACACAGGTTGCCCTGGCTGATGGACGCTCCTTGAGCTTCAAGGAACTTGTAGCTGAACAAGCTATGGGTAAAGAGCATTTTTGCTACACCATTACCAATAACGGCAGCATCGGAATAGAACGGATTATTAATCCCAGAATGACCAAAGCCAATGCTGAAGTCATCAAACTTACCTTAGATAACTCAGAAACCATTATTTGCACTCCCGATCACCGCTTCATGTTGCAAGATGGTAGTTATAAGTCAGCAGTATCTCTGACTCCTGATGATTTGCTAATGCCTCTATATCGCCCACTGGCAGAAATCAGGAAACAGGCAAACATCAAAACCCACAACAAAGAAGCTTATTCCGCTTTTGCAGGTAATCAGACACAGGTTTGTGACGCTGTTGCTAACTATAACAGCGTTGCTGAATTGAAGTATGAATTCCCGTACGTTGGGTTGTGGTCAAGCCCCCTAAATCCCCCAACTTTGGGGGACTTTAAGAGTTTTGTTCCCCCCAAAATTGGGGGGCTAGGGGGGCAAAATCATACCCAAAATCAGCAAAGCAACTATAACTACCAAGTTGTTTCCATTGAACCCCTAGAACAATTGGTGGATGTTTATGATATTGAAGTGCCTCATACCCATAATTTCGCTTTAGAGAGTGGGGTATTTGTTCACAACAGTGCTAAACAAGGACGCGATCGCCAATTCCAAGCCATTCTCCCCCTGCGTGGTAAAATCCTCAACATTGAAAAAACTGATGATGCCAAAATTTACAAGAACACAGAAATCCAATCCCTAATTACAGCCCTAGGGCTAGGGATTAAAGGAGAAGAATTCGATCCGTCCAATTTACGCTACCACCGCATTGTAATAATGACTGATGCTGATGTGGATGGCGCTCACATCCGTACTTTATTACTAACCTTCTTCTACCGCTATCAACGAGCCCTTGTGGACCAAGGCTACATCTACATCGCTTGTCCTCCGTTATATAAACTAGAACGAGGTCGCAACCATAACTATTGTTATAGCGATCGCGAACTACAAGAGCGGATTAGCCAATTTCCCGAAAACGCTAACTATAACATCCAACGATTCAAAGGATTAGGTGAAATGATGCCACAGCAGTTGTGGGACACCACCATGAATCCAGAAACTCGCACCATGAAGCAAATCGAAATCGAAGATGCTGCTGAAGCAGACAGAATCTTTACTGTACTCATGGGAGACCGAGTTGCTCCTCGCCGCCAATTCATTGAAACCTATGGCGCTCGACTCAATCTAAACGATTTAGATATTTAGTGGCGTAGGGTGCGTTAGGGACGGGCGAGCCCTTATTTCCTCGGTAGTAAATGTTAATAAAATCCGTCCCGTAACGCACCACCCAAACCGCAAAAATGAGATGCACCCAGCTACCCACACCCCACACCCCACACCCCACACCCTAATTTATCTACCTACTTGTCGCTTCATAACTTGGGCGACTTGACCGTATTTGTCTCCAGTTAACCCTTCTAATGTATCATGTTCAATATCCTCATCCTGTCCTAATTTACTCGTCCATTTTCCGTTTAATAGTTGTCTAGCAACATGAGTGGGTTTACCATTTAAAATGTAAATGGCTATTTTTTGATAATTTTCTTCTAAATCAGGGGTTTCACAGATTACATAACCAAGAGTTTCAAAAGCTTTAATAAAAGCCAAAAGTGTCTCAACTCTTGGAACATTAACTGGCCAATAACTCTCTTTCATTGGATCTGGCCACCACCATCTTTGAGTATCTTCAGCCGCCCAAGCTACACAATTATAATCAATTGTATCAGCACTGGTTATGTGATAATTTGTAGAGACTAAATTAGGATAATCCCTTTCAATCCATTGTCTGACTTGCGATAACCACGCCTCATTGCCTACCATTTATAACCGTTACGGAGTCCCCAATTTAGCCATGCTTTGATCATTTCTTGAGTATTCCCCTGATGTTCTTCTTGAACAGGATCTTCTCTAGTAATGGATTTTAAAGCCCAAAACCACCGTCCAGATTTTTGTTCAAGTTCCCTTAATAATAACGGAATTGCTTCTTTTCCCATGCCAATAATTTGTTGATAAGCAGGATGCATAGCTGCTTGAGTGGTTGATGAAATTCCTCTGGTTTCTTCCCGCCACTGCTGAACGAGTTGCCTAAACGTTTGTTCGATATCTTCTTGAATTAGGGACATTTTCTCTCCATTTTGTGGTTGTAAGTAGAGGTAGAGTGGGCAAATCATTAACCATTAACCAATTGATCATCAATCATGTCTATTTGCCCACCCTACTTTATCTAAAGCGGTTTAATCAATTAGTGAGCCAATAATCAAGTCCAGTAGGGTGTGTTAGGGACGGGCTCGCACTGATTTTCCGTCTGGTAGTGTTGGGACAGCCCGTCCCGTAACGCACCGCCAGTGTTGGGAATTTCATTATAATAATCAAAGTATGGCCAAAGATATTTTCCACAATACAGTTAAAATAGCTTTACAAAAAGATGGTTGGCTGATTACTCACGATCCCTATCAACTACGCTACGGCATGGCTGATATCTATATCGATCTGGCTGCGGAAGAAGCGATCGCTGCTGAGAAAGAAGGTTGTAAAATAGCAGTGGAGGTTAAAAGCTTTGTCCGTGGCTCAACTATCTCTCAATTTCACACCGCTCTTGGTCAGTTTCTTAACTATCGGATTGCTTTAGAAATATCTGATGAGCCAGAACGCATTTTGTATCTGGCGATTCCCAAAGATACCTACCAAATGTTCATCAGATTTGAACCTGCCAAAACTGTGATTGAACGATATGAAGTCCGATTAATTGTTTACGATCCGAATCATGAGGTTATTGACCAATGGATAAATTAGATCAGTATCGTCAGATTACCTGCGAATTTTTAGAAAGTTTTGCCAGTTATGATATCAATGCTCAACTTATCTTTGATAGAGAACGGGATCGTTATTTAGTTTTCCACAACGAATGGCGTAATGAGTACCGCATCTATGGTTGTGCCATGCATCTTGAGCTGATCGAAGGTCAAATCTGGATACAGCACAATAGTACTGAGATTTATATCGATAGTGAATTAATTGAGCGGGGTGTTTCTCCCAAAGATATTATACTGGGATTTCGCTCTCCCAGCGTTCGCAAACTTATTGCTGCTGCGATGGAAGACTAGGGGCAATAGCTCCAGAGTTTTTTAGTAAAATCAAAGAGATGCACCCAATCGGGAAATAGGGAGATAGACGAAATTAAAGCTAATAAAAATACCTTTTGATTAATCTGAATTTTTGATATGGTTTTCCCCTTGCCAGATAAATACATTGATCTGCTCACGGATTTCGGCTTTAAGCGCGTTTTTGGCACTGAGCCAAATAAGGCACTGTTGATCGACTTCTTAAATACGCTGCTGCCTCCTCACCATCAAATTCAGGATGTCACTATTAAGAATCCAGAGTTCTTGGGTAAGACCTTAGTGGATAGAAGAGCGATTTTCGATATTTATTGTCAGAGCACAAACGGTGAACGCTTCATTGTGGAAATGCAAAAGGCAAAACAAACGTTCTTCAAAGACCGCAGTGTCTACTATGCCACTTTCCCCATCCAAGAACAGGCGCAACAGGGAAATTGGAATTATCAGCTAACCGCAGTCTACACCGTCGGTATTCTGGATTTTAGTTTTGATGACCATAAGCATGATTCAGAACTGTTGCATGTGGTAGAGCTAAAAAATCAGCGGTGTGAAGTGTTCTACGATAAGTTGAAATTCATCTATGTGGAACTACCGAAATTTACTAAATCTGTTGATCAACTAGAAACCCATTTTGATAAGTGGTTATTTTTATTCAGGCATCTGGCGAGCTGTAATGCTCCCCCTGAACCGTTGCAAGGGGATGTGTTTGCCCAGCTATTTGAGGTGGCCGAGATTGCCAATTTCTCCTCTGAAGAGCAAGCCCTGTACCAGGATAGTCTGAAGGTCTACCGGGATATGTACAGTGTTAATCAAACCTTGATTCAGGAAGGTAGACAAGTAGGTAGACAAGAAGGTCTTGAACAAGGTAGACAAGAAGGTCTCGAACAGGGTCTCGAACAAGGTAGACAAGAAGGTCTCGAACAGGGTCTCGAACAAGGTAGACAAGAAG
>NZ_CEYLVT010000176.1:0-1668 GCF_982860115.1 Moorena sp. | reverse complement strand
GTGAACAAGCAGGTGAACAAGCAGGTATACAAAAGGTTGTTAAACAGATGAAGGCAGCAGGGTTATCCCTGAAGGATATTGCTCAATATACTGGGTTGAGTATGGATGACATTGATCAGTTGTGAACAAACCTCTGAACCTATTGCCTATTGCCTATTGCCTATTGCCTATTGCCTGTGAAGCTATTGCCTATTGCCTCTGAACCTATTGCCTCTTGCCTCTTGCCTCTTGCCTATTGCCTCTTGCCTATTCCTCGCATACCCTTAACTTCTCCTTAGCTCCAGGATTCCTAACAAAGTAATCTTCCAGCAAGTCACAGCCCCGACCCAGCAGCTCACCTAAACTTTCCACCTTCCAAATTCTGACAGTGCCGTCCTTTGAAGCAGTGGCCAGCCTCTGTCCATCCGGGCTGAAGGCTACACGATATACCCTAGACTGATGCCCGGTGAGTACGGCTAGTGCATTGCCCTGTAAGTCCCAAATTCTGGCAGTGCCGTCTCGTGAAGCAGTGACCAGCCTCTGTCCATCCGGGCTGAAGGCTAGACTTAATACCGAGTCCTGATGCCCGCTGAGTACGGCGATTTCATTGCCCTGGTTGTCCCAAATTCTGGCGGTGTTGTCAGATGAACCAGTGGCCAGCCTCTGTCCATCCGGGCTGAAGGCTACACTAAATACCTCGGACTGATGCCTGGTGAGCAAGGCGATTTGATTGCCCTGGTTGTCCCAAATTCTGGCCGTGTTGTCCTTTGAAGCAGTGGCCAGCTTCTGTCCATCCGGGCTGAAGGCTACACTATTTACCAAAGACTGATGCCCTCTGAGCACGGCGATTTCATTGCCCTGGTTGTCCCAAATTCTGGCAGTGCTGTTCCATGAAGTAGTGGCCAGCCTCTGTCCATTGGGGCTGAAGGCTACACTATTTACGACGTCCTCATGCGGTATGATCCAGGGTAATTCTTTGCTGCGACTTCGTGCAGGAATTATAATAGCAGTTTTGTCATCTAAAGCAGTGGCCAGCCTCTTTCCATCCAGCCTAAAGACTACACTTGATACTAAGTCCTGATCTCCTTTAGACAGGGCTAATTGATTGCCCTTTCTGTCCCAAATTCTGGCAGTTTTGTCATATGAAGCCGTGGCCAGCCTCTGTCCATCCGGGCTGAAGGCTACACGATATACCCTAGACTGATGCCCGGTGAGTACGGCTAATTGATTGCCCTTTATGTCCCAAATTCTGGCAGTTTTGTCATCTGAAGCAGTGGCCAGCTTCTGCCCATCCGGGCTGAAGGCTACACTTGTTACATCATCCTGATGCCCTCTGAGCACGGCGATTTCATTGCCCTGGTTGTCCCAAATTCTAGCAGTTTTGTCATCTGAAGCAGTGGCCAGCCTCTGTCCATCCGGGCTGAAGGCTACACTATTTACCGGGTCCTGATGCCCTCTGAGCACGGCGATTTCATTGCCCTGGTTGTCCCAAATTCTGGCCGTTTTGTCATCTGAAGCCGTGGCCAGCCTCTGTCCATCCGGGCTGAAGGCTACACTATATACCCAGTCCTGATGCCCTCTGAGCAGGGCGATTTCATTGCCCTGGTTGTCCCAAATTCTGGCAGTTTTGTCAAATGAAGCCGTGGCCAGCCTCTGTCCATCCGGGCTGAAGGCTACACTATTTACCCT
>NZ_CEYLVT010000175.1:7454-15978 GCF_982860115.1 Moorena sp. | reverse complement strand
TGCGTTTTCCGCATTAAGAATTAAATTCGCCACGGGTCGCACCTCTGCATCGCTTTTTTTTGAGTTAGGCACAAGTAAAAAACCTGACTACAAACCTGACTACAAAGCATAAAAAGCCCTTGCCAAACTTAGGCAACCACTAATCAGTAGCTAATCAGCACTCAGCACTAGCTTCAAGTTAGCATCAGATATTATTACATATAATACCATGTTTGACAATGATGTGACGGTCTCTGTCAAATGTAATCATACCACGGTTATGGAGTTCTCCTAGAGTTTTAGTCACTGTGACCCGAGAGGTGCCAATGGCATTAGCTAAATTCTGATGGTTGACACTCCCCACTGATAGAATCAGGGGGATTCTTGGTTCATAGACCCATCTTGCTCAACCAGGCCGGAACCAGGAAGAGTAGAGGACAGATCTCCCCAAGCGTTTTGATAAGTTCCCGCATGCCCTACGGTACTCAAGGCTCTGGTTAGGATATTTTTGGCAGCATTATGATCGCGTTCGCGTAGCGTCGCCTTCGGCGAATCTAACCGACACCCACATTTACAGACATGGGTTCGAGTTGACAATGACTTCTTGACTACCTCGCCACAACTAGAACAATTTTGGCTTGTGTAAGCCGGATTCACTGCAACAGTTATCCGACCAAGTTTTTGGCCAAAGTATTCTAGCCACTCCCGAAATTTGTACCAACCTGCATCATTAATAGATTTGGCAAGACAGTGGTTTTTAACTAGGTTCTTAACTCTTAAATCTTCATAGGCAACCAGATCGTTAGATCGGATTACGCAACGTGCCGGAGACGAAACCTTAGATAGTGGAGCCTTTATGGGTGTTCGGCTTTGCATAAAAGGGTTAAATCTTTTGTAATAAGGCTCCACTATCTTACGGTAACTTCTAACCAGTCTCTTGGCATGTTCTTCACGCTGCCTACTTATTTTAAGGTGCTGTCTACCTAGTCTATTAATTGCTTTTTTACGATTGGATGAGCCTTTCTTTTTTCGGGAAACCCGACGTTGATAAAATTTTAATCGTTTTTCGCCTTTACGATAGAATCTTGGGTTAGATTCTGAGTATCCATCAGAGTCGGTGTAGAACTCTTTTAATCCTACATCTAGCCCAACAGTGAAACCAGTAGCTTCTAACTGTTCCGAGTTATCTACTTTGACACAAAACTGAACGTAGTAACCATCAGCTCTTTTTACAATCCGAACTCGTTTAATTAGCTTTTGGTCGAAACGCCATAAGTCCCAGGTGCCCTTGAGTTTGACCTGTCCGTTCGCGTAGCGTGACCGAAGGTCAATCCCTTTTTTGTCGGTGAACTTTATGAACTTCTTATCTGAAGATAACTTCCATCCAGATTGCTTATACTCAACTGACCTAGAATGCTTTTTAAAACGAGGGTAACCTTTTTTCCCAGGTACCTTTTTCTTGCAGTTGTCGTAGAACCGCTTAATAGCACGCTCTACATTTTCGCGATTAGGCTTGACAAGCATGGCTATTGAGGTCTTTGACGAATTCAAACTCTTCTCTTAATTGAGTGTTATATCGATAGAGTTCTTTCTTCCCCGTTCCGCGATTATCCATCCAGTACCGAAGTACCTTGTTCCGGACAAAGCGAGCCGTTCTAATAGCTTCATTTATTGCTAATTTTTGAGGCTCTTTTAGAACAGCCTTGAACTCCATGACCAGCACTCAAAATCACCTCCTCGTTCCGCTCAGTTTGCTTACTATTATAGTCTACAATCTACTGTTAAAATTCCTGATTTTTAGGGAATAAATTCCCGTTCGGGCTAACCCCATAGATAGAATCTAGGGGCTTGCGCCCTCAGGTTTTTCGGTCAACCCAATCCGGAAAGAGGTATCCGGCAATGCCCAACCTAGTAGCACTTCCTCTCCATCAAGGTTAATTTTACTCAGTTGAACAATACCTTGACAGACTTGCCAGATCCCAGGTGCAACCAAAGGAATGATTTCCCCCTTTGAATACCAACGCAGCCGCTGTCGCTGTTTTTGTCCGTCTTGGGATATTCCGTGAAAGGCCTTTTGGGTTAGAGGCATTGTTTATAAGTTCTGTAGCTTCTAAAGCTCTATTAAACGCTCTTGATAATGGGTAGGCAAAATAGTTTTGGTTTACCGTTGACTGTTGACTGTCCAGGGTTGACTGTAACATGTACTTAGTAAACAGTCAACAGCCAGCATCCTAACTTGATTTCTCCCTACTTAGCTTATATTTCTTCTTAACTGACATCAAAAACCTATACCAGGCTTGTGCTGGTTGATCGTAGAATGTGAAGATATCCCCATAAGCAACTGTTGCATCCTGATGGTGAAGCCAATGCTTTTCTGGAGTAGTAATGCACAAGAAGTTGCAAAGGCGCTCTAGGGTCTCCGGAGTTTTCCAATCCATCACAGAAACATGCCTCCAGATAACATGAAGCTCACCCAAGACTAGTCCCAAGATAGTTCCTAGAGGAGAAATTTGCCATAACCAAGGCACAAACATCAAATAAGGAAAGGCACCTGCGTGCGCGATCAAGCAGTACCAGGGGGTTCTTAGTTAATACAGCATAGTGAATGAAGCTACGATTCTTACTATGGTGTACTATGGCATGGAATTTACCAAAAATGTGCTCAGGGACATGGTAAACAAAAGTAGAAAGTAAATCCCCAAGTAGTAGCTGTACTAAAGCAACCAATAATATCTTAATGATGAACACATCTAACTCCTCTTCCTATGCGCTGATCTTAGTCAACAAACATTAAGGTTTGTCAAAGAAGAGGTTAAACTTAAATTTATTATTTCTTGAATGTATGCTACTCTAGCAATTATCAATCATTATTGTACAATAATCGTTATTTTATCTAATAGTTTCAATTAAGCCAATGTTTTAAACTTATGACTTATGACTCCTAGTTATTCAAGTTCATCTAAGTTGTACCACTTCTGAACGACGCGCTACGCTATAGAATTTGAATTGCCGAATTAATTGATCTCCTTTTCCGGTTAATCGTTAATTGTCAATTTTACCTTCACAATTAACGAACAACCTTCAATTATCATTAGTCAAACCAACAGGATATAAATCTGTCTATAGATGAGCTATAATTGACCATTTTTGAAGTCAAAATTCAAAAGTCAAAATTCAAACAGGTATAGCCTTCTAATTTTGAATTGTTGACACCGGATACAAGCCCCTGAATTCATTTATGGAAAAAGACTATTGGCGTTGCATCAAAGTTTCAAGCCCCCGAATTCATTCGTGGGGTATTTTTGAATTTTTAATTTATAATTTTGAATTGGAGCGTTTGGCCGTAGGCCACTGACGCAGTAACGTTACTTTTAGTCCCGTGGCCAGCTTAAAATGGTCTAATAGAGAGTAATACGAAAAAGGTTAAATGCTAAGAATAGGATAATCATAATGCATCAAATTAAGCTGGCTAAGCCAGTAGGAACCGACGCCGTGAGTTCCTACTAAATAAGCGCGTTTAGAGTCTAGTTTTGGGTAAGTTCTACTTTAATGAGGAATTACCAATTACCAATTACCATAAAAGTTCAATCTTCCATAGCCAGAATCCTAAGTTAATTTATCCCTACTTAGCTTATATTTCTTCTTAACTGACATCAAAAAACTATACCAGGCTTGTGCTGGTTGGTCGTAAAATGTGAAGATCTCCCCATAAGCAATTGTTGCATCCTGATGATGAAGGCAATGCTTTTCTGGAGTAGTAATGCACAATAAGTTGCAAAGGCGCTCTAGGATCTGGGGAGTTTTCCAATCCATCACAAAAACATGCCTCCAAATAAGATGAAGCTCACCCAATACTAGTCCTAACATAGTTCCTAGAGGAGAAATCTGCCAGAACCAAGGCACAAACATCAAATAAGGAAAAGTACCTGCGAAACCATCAAGCATTTCCAGGGGGTTATTACTTAATAAAGCATAGTGAATGAAGCTACGATTTTTACTATGGTGTACTATGGCATGGAATTTACCAAAAACGTGCTGAGGGACATGGTAAACAAAAGTAGACAGGAAATCCCAAAGTAGTAGCTGCACTAAAGCAACCAATAATATCTTAATCATGAACACATCTAACTCCTCTTTGTATGCGCTGATCTTAGTCAACTTACCAATTAGTAATTAGCATCAATTACCATAAAAGTTCAATCTTCCATTTCAGTTGACTCAGTTTGATCGGATTGGGTGCTTTCAGCATTTATCAACGTATTATTGAATGAATTGATGTTCCGCTTTCGTTCAGAGGCACGCTTATCCAAAATTGTCTTCAGCCTTGCTGAAGGCATTTCTCCATTAATATGAATCTGAATTTTCGGCCCCGAACTAGCTAGACGAATAATCATCCCATCGATAACCGGCATTTGGGTAATCCGCTTGCCATCCATATAGGTGCCATTGGCACCTAAACTGATAATTTCCCAACCATTAGGATTTCGCCGTAGTTCTACATGGTGACGGGAAACTACAGCGCTATAGAGAATAACATGATTATCGGTTGACCGGCCAATCCGAATCACTGATTCTGTTTCAAAGGGCCAACTTTGAACAGGCACAGACTGGAGAGGATGCAGTAGGGTTAGGGTAATCGCCGGTGTCACATCTTTCAAGGATTTTGTCCTCACGGCCTGATACTGTTAACTATCCCCCACCGACACGACGTGGGATTTCCTTGCTTATACAGCCAAAAAGACTGCCAGAGTTAGTCATATCTGCTTAGATTTGCAAGGACTGACATGCACCCCAATTAAGGCACACCTATATTAATATAGAGTTTGCTGTAAACACTATGACTATAGACTACCTTAGTACAAGGGGCAATCTAGGAGAGTGCCACCATGGTGAATTATTAATGTGAAGTACCCCAACCTGCTTGCCTGAGCGGCAAGCAGGGACGGTCTTATTCGTCTTTAGAGTTTCCCGCTTCATCCGCCGAAGCCTCAACCAGAGGCGCGCGCCTGCCGGTTTTGGTCTTACTCAGCGTCCACAGGCAGACATCCGCCTTCTAAGGACGTATAACTTTGCGACAGACAAACCTTGGAATCACAGCATCTAGGCTAACCAGCCGGGGCTTGTCTCTTCCCGGAGACGAAACCTTAGAATAAGGCAGCCTTAATCATAAAGTTTTAACCCTTTTACCCATAGCCGACCAACCATAAAGGCTGCCTTATTCTTGCGGTAACTTCTGACCCTGAACTCCGCGCTTTACAAAGTAAAGCGAATGGTCTAAGTTAACCAAATTAAGACTGTTTTTAAGGTAGCCTTTTAGTCGGTCAGGCGGGTCTTGAAGTTACCGTAAGGATAGTGGATCCTTTATGGTTAGTCGGCTATGCATAAAAGAGGTGTGACCCGTGGCGAATTTAATTCGCCGTTCGCGTAGCGTCTCCGTAGGAGAACGGAAAGCGCACCTTTGGTTAAAACTGTTTGATTAAGGCTCCACTAACAATCAGGTTTCGTCTCATCAACCAGCTCTATTTTAGTACGATTCGTCACAAGTTGTCGTCTCGCTATCCATCTCGGAGACGAAACCGTAAGAGGGGAATTTCGCGAGTTTTGTTAAAAGGAAGGTCTGCAATTGCCCATAACCCCTAGCAACGAAACATCCTGTAGTAAACTTCCCCGATAGTAAACTGCCCCGACCTAGCTAGCGCTTTAGGTCGGGGCTTTGTCCCAGATCAATTTTGCACAACCAGCTGTCACACCTACCTAGCACTGGAAACTCAAGAACTTTGGAACAAAAATGTCACTTTATCACCTTTCCCCAAGCTAATGCGATCGCCTGTTCTTAGTCGATGCCGATTGCCTGGTGCTAGAGACGTGTGGTTGACATAAGTGCCATTGGAGCTGCCTACATCTTCAATATAGTAGGTATCCCCCTCAACTCTGATATCGGCGTGAATGCGAGAGACAATGTCTGAGTCAGGAAAACCAGAGACATCAATATCCGGTGGAATTTTATCATTGGGCTTACCCATATGAATCACTGATATATGGTGCGGTAACTCAATTGTTGTATTGGTTTGCATATGCAACAGTTGAGCTGAGATTACCTGCAACTGAGTTTGGGCACTACCTCTATCCGGTACAGAGGGGGGTGGCGGGTTCTCTAAGTCAGCTTCTGGTATTGACGGTGAGGTTACGTTTTGGCTAGATTCTTCTTGAGAAACCCCTAAATTACCAACAGTAGGCAGCGGCAATGGCAGGGTTTCTAAGTCAAGATTCTGCGGTTGAAATGCTTCTGAGTTGAGGGCTGGATTAACGACCGTAGCTGGCATAGCGGTGGTAGACTCAGCATCATCAGAACTGATAGGATTGGATGCTGGATCGGGGACTTGAGTATTCATAGCCATCGGTATAGGTTCAACAAGTGGTTCTGGGGATACCAAGTCGGGTATCTCTGGGGTAGAGTTTGACCCTGATTTCTCCCTTTTCTCCATATTGGCACCCACATTCAAGTGAAATCCACACTGACCACAGAAGCTTGCGTCAGTCTGAACTGTTGCACCACAGTTAGGACAGCTGGTAGTGGAAGGTAAGGGAGTGTAGCAGGCTTCACATTGGGTAGCCCCTTCCGGATTTTGGTGATTGCAGTTAGGGCAAACAATCATAGAACTTTAATTTATTATTTTTAACAGCTATTATCTAGTTTCAGATAATGTGACGATCATACACTTCCCGTACGGGCAAGTGTATGCTTAATGCACCTCTTAAGGCTACCAGAACTTCTTTAGCCTTTGGAGACTCTGCGCGAACGAGGTACTATTAGTTATAGAACTATCAATAACTGGATTTCCTCATGGCGCGTTTTCTTGCCAGGAAAACGTACTGCCCCACTTTTAATAGACTTGATTGAAGTTACTGTTTGGTTCTTTTTGCTGCTATCTAATCCAGCAACCTTCTCGCTGATTAGACTACAGTTGATTTTTGCTATTTTCGGTTAAAATTGGAATTAATTCCTGTCCCGCATCCAACCACCGCTCCCCTATCTGAGGAGACCTGGGATTGGTGCGGGTTCTAGCTAGAGTGGGAGCATCGAAGGCAAAAGGCTACCAAGCAAAAGCCTACCAGGCAAGTCACCCTAATGAATTATCAAAATCCATAAAAATATAACATATATCCCCTAAAACTATAATAGTTTCTCAGTAACCGGATACAATTGTTTCCCACTTCATCGTTCACACTTGACCAATAAATTGGGGAGTGTGAGGGGTGATTTGCTCTGCCCCTAGCTTTAGATACGGGGTTAGTCTCATCCCTCACATAAACAAGTTGAGCAAAGCGAATCCTTGTGCTATAATGTTAGTGTTGGCCTGCCACAGGTGAAAATTCGTCGGTATCACCAATTAATCTACGACGTAAAGCGATGGTAGCAACAAGGGAGCGAGAAACCCTCGGCGAAGCAAACGCTTTGCGAACAAAACGCATGGACTCTACAGAGTACCGACCACCAGCAAAAGTTAGTTTTTTTTAATAAAAGGTAGGGCGGGGCACGCCCAAACCCTGGAAGAGTTATTCCAGTACGCTTGTGGAGAGTAGACCGCTGGATGTACTTGCTCAAACTAGATGATACGTTTGTACACGGTCATTCGGTGCGAGGAACGGTAAAACCCTTGTGTATTAAAGTCAGCTCATCGAAACAAGAATCCCCCGGCATAAGCGCCGTGGGGAGTGTCAACTGCTGATTCATCTAGAAGCCACCAAAGTTCTCCTTGGGGCTGGATCAACCGAGCTGGATAGGTTTGTGGATCAGCTTCGGGGGCAAATATTTGAGCTAAAGCTGCTCTTTTGCCAGCACCAGCAACCAGAAACATAACGCAGTTGGCATGGTTAATCAAGGTTGAGGTAAAGGTGATTCGTGGTTGACCATCTTTGTTGCCAACTGTAACGAGTCGGTCTTTTACTTGCAGAGCCTCTGTATGGGGGAATAGGGAAGCAGTATGGCCATCATCACCAATGCCTAACAAAATTACGTCAAAGCCAGGAAACTCTCCTACTGGTATGCCAAAAAACTCATACAGTTGAGCTTGATGTTTATCCGCATCAGCAGCGGGGCTAGAGCCGTCGGTGGGCATGGGGTGAATGTTAGCCTCTGGTATATCGACTTTGTCTAACCAGGCCAGACGAGCCATCCTTTGATTACTATCGGGGTGGTCGGGACTAACATAGCGTTCATCACCCCAAAACACATGAATGTTATTCCAAGCAAGGTCAAAGGTAGCGATCGCTTCATATAAAGGCTTGGGGGTGCTACCGCCAGCAAGGGCAATGGTACAGCGACCGTTAGCCTGGATTGCTCCTTCGATTTTACTGAGGACAACATCAACAGCTCGCCTAATCAAAGCTTCTTTATCCGGTACAACTTCAACCACTTTGTTCATAAAACCTGTCTGCCGAGGAACACTACATCCACAAGACTACCGTTAATCAGCGATTGTGCGATCGCTTTACCTGATTCAGGAAGAATACCAGAAATTATCCTAACACCTTGATTAGTGGT
>NZ_CEYLVT010000175.1:0-7354 GCF_982860115.1 Moorena sp. | reverse complement strand
TAATGGTTAATGGTTAATGGTTAATGGTTAATGGTTAATGGTTAATGGTTAATGGTTAATGGCCTGCGGCTCGTAACGCTCACCTAAAAGGTAGAGCGCGGGATTTCCCATCTAAAACGTAACACCAGCAACGGATGTTGGAGTTAGGATTCTCGATTGCCATAGGTTAATATGGGCAAAGCGCCATGGTTGGCTCTCGTGCTCTTCTATTTTTCAACTTTACTGAGTACCCCAAAAACTACTCCAAAAACTAGTAAGCCAGTAAGTTGAGGAGGGATTACTTAGTAAAGTCCCCAAGTCGATGATTAAGTTAATCTAATAATCGCGCTTCATAGCCCATGAATACTAATTCTGTTTATTCCTCGTTTACTGCTCTGACTCTTAAGGTTGTCGGGCTGATAATGATCGTTTCCTCCCTTTTGGATTACATCATTTTGGCAATTCCCCCACAGGGAGCTAGCCTGTTAAAGCCAGAGTGGCAGTTGAACTTTGCTACCCAAGTTGTTGACCGAGGCATTATCCCTATGGTCGGCATTGGATTTTTATTTACTGGATATTGGATTGCTCAAAGTGCTGCTAACGCTACCACACAGCCAAAATCTTCGGTTCAAGATCTCCGATTTTGGGTGCTGTGTCTCTCTAGTTTGCTAGGGTTGGTCTTTCTGTTAATGGTACCGCTGCATCTCAATAACCTTCGTTTGCAAAGTTCCCAGGCTCTAGAACAAATTAACCAAAGAGCTAAGACTGCCGAAGTTCAACTGGAAAACCGCACTCAACAAGTCACTGAACTTCTCAAAAGTCCTCAAGGTATAGCCCAGGTAGAAAAGAGACTCGCCGATTTAGACGCAGCCATTAAAAGTGGTAGGATTCCAGCACAACAGCTTGAGCAAGCCAAAGCTCAGGCTAACAGAGTTAGACAACAATTGCAGGCAATTAAGGAAAACCCTGATGTGCTCAATCAAGAAGTAGAGCAGAATATTAACCAAATCCGTAGTCAGAAACTTCAATTAGAGAAACGAGCCACCACAGAAGCTTTCAAACTGGGCATTAAAACAGGTTTGAGTAGCTTACTCCTAGCAATTGGCTATATTGCCATTGGCTGGACCGGATTGCGAGGGTTGGGAAGTACACCAGTAACCCGTCGTGGGCAAGCTTAGTAGGGTGGAAACTTTTAACCCTGACCAGATTTTTGATAATGATCCCCTTGAGATGTTCTCGATCTATATCCTGACCTACAACGAAGAACTAGATATTGCTGCTTGTATCGAGTCAGCCCTACTCTCGGACGATGTGATTATCGTAGATTCAATCAGTAGCGATCGCACTGTAGAAATTGCTAGTCAGTATCCGGTGCGAGTTGTGCAGCACGCCTTTGAAAGTCACGGACGTCAGCGCACCTGGATGCTAAAGGAAGTTCCCACCAAGTACGAATGGGTCTATATCCTTGAAGCTGATGAACGCATGACCCCTGAATTATTTGCCGAATGCCAGGGAGCAATACAACGAAAGGAGCATGTGGCTTATTACGTTGCAGAGCGGGTCATGTTCATGAATCGCTGGATTCGCTACTCTACTCAGTATCCCCGTTACCAACTACGGCTGTTTCGTAAGGACAAGGTTTGGTTTGATGATTATGGTCATACGGAACGGGAAGTATGCGATGGACAGACTGGTTTCATAAAAGAAACGTACCCTCACTACACCAACAGTAAGGGATTTAGCCGCTGGATTGATAAACACAATCGCTACTCTACCGACGAAGCTCTCGAAACTTTGCGCCAGTTGGAGCAAGGAACGGTTAAGTGGCTAGACCTATTTTTTGGGCGTTCGGAAGTAGAAAGACGCCGTGCCCTGAAAAACTTGTCCTTACGGTTGCCCTGGCGACCTGTATTGCGTTTTGTATACATGTACTTCCTACTGGGAGGCTTCCTGGATGGTCAAGCCGGGTTTACCTGGTGTACCTTACAAGCATTTTATGAGTATCTGATATTGCTCAAAGTTTGGGAACTTAAGCATCTCATGCCCCCTCCGAGTAGCCGTGTGATTTCCTCAACTTCCCCAGGCTCAAAAGACTCTGATGCTACCCAGGTCACTTCGCAGTCATTAAGCGAGGATTAAGTGGCTTCGTTGTCGGTTGTTTCCTTGCACAGCTTGCTCGACAATCCTTTTGCTGTAGTCTTTCTGCCAGATTAGGGTAGGAGCCAGGATAAAACTATACCATTGGCTAACTAACCGATAAATCAAACATTTCATTTTTGATTTTCTATCTTTGTTAATCTATCTCTGGTAATATGTAAAGAATAATACCGATTGGTCTGGTCAAAGGGCAAAAGCTGGTCTGATATTACTTCATGCCAGTAATAACCCTATACCTAGTGCTGGGGAAAATCTAGTCATGGTGGGTATAACTCCCTAATGGCATCATCCAAGCATTAACTAGCGCCAGACTTCGGAAGTGGTCTTTTAGATTGATGCAAACGGCCTACCGTTTTGTGGCAGTTCCTAGAAACCCGGTTTGGAGTAGCTAAAGCCAACTCCCAAGTCTAGAATGAAAAGGGAAAACAAGTGTAATTCGACCGTTAAAACTTACCTTTAAACTATTTATTCTCCAAAACAAAAAAACAGAAGGAGAAAGCTAGCCATGGGCCGCAACGCCAAAGGTTGACTATTGATATCAGTTCTTGATGCAAAGCGCGAGTGGGGGAAACCACGGCAAAGCGCGAGTGGGGGTAACCACGGCAAAGCGCGAGTGGGGGTAACCCCCAAGACCGCGCTGCCTCCCCAAGACCGCTTAGTCGCGCTTACAGTCGTCGAATTAAAATCGCCACGGGTCGCACCTCTGCATCCCTTAATGGGTGCAGCGTAGGTTTTTCCTATGATATAGCTTCCCATCGGTGAAAGCAACCTCACTTTCCCTGCACTCCACCTACTTTCAAATTAGTGTCTATTGGCGTAGAATACCTGAGTTCGAGATAACCAACTATCTGACTATTGAGGAGTATAAAGTCAGGAGCTTCGAGTCAGACTAATTGATTGTCAAGGAATTTTTACCTTGAAATCCTCCCAAGAATCCAACAATCGTTCTGTATAGTCCCACTAACCATAGCTGAATTATGATGATGAAAACAGCAATTATGTATCCTGTCTCCTCCTCATACGCAAGTAAATTGATTAGATTGTGCATAGGCGCACGCTACGCTAACAAACTGAGATATACTAGTCTATAAGGGCTATATCAACCTTGGCATTTTTTTAACCACTCGAAAAAAAAAGTGGCTAGGAAAAGTAGGGAGAATAGTAGGGAATTGAGGTGGGTAGTCAAAAATTTTATTCAGTTATAAGGAGAATCTGTGCTCTGTGTTCGAGGGCTTGAAGCAGGATCTAAAAAATGACCTAATTGCGGGGATTCTAGTGGTAATTCCCCTGGCTACCACAATCTGGCTGACGATTACAATCGCCAACTGGGTGATAAATTTTTTAACTAGAATTCCTAAACAAATTAACCCTTTTGATAATCTCCACCCCATCTTAGTAAATCTGATTAATTTAGGAGTGGGGCTGACAGTACCACTACTATTTATTATGCTGATTGGCTTGATGGCACGCAACATTGTGGGACGGTGGTTGCTAGATTTGGGGGAGAAACTATTGCAAGCGATTCCGTTAGCTGGCTCAGTATACAAAACCCTTAAACAGATTTTGGAAACCCTTTTGCAGGATTCTAAAACTAAGTTTAGTCGGGTGATTTTGGTAGAGTATCCTCGCCAAGGAGTCTGGGCGATCGCGTTCGTCACCGGTGTTGTGAGTGCACAACTCCAATCCCACATGGAACGCCCGATGTTGAGCGTTTTCATACCTACTACTCCTAATCCCACCAGTGGCTGGTATGCTATGGTTCCTGAACAGGACGTGATTAATCTTTCGATGTCCATCGAAGATGCCTTTAAAGTATTGCTCTCAGGTGGAATTGTTAGCCCAGATAACCCGGCAATCCCAATTAACCTCAAGCAGCCTCCGGAAAAGCAACCATTAGAAGAACCATTGCCTGAGATGATACAGCAGGTTTTGCCAACAGAAGACACCTAATCGTTTTGGGTAAAAGGACAACATTAACTAAGGACAAACAATGCAACCTCGCAGAATTGCCCGTGAACTGGCTCTTTTGGGCATCTCTCAGATGCCCAACTCACCAGAGCGGTTGGATACACAACAACTGAATAATCTGGTGCTGGCGGCTGTTCGTACCCTGACTGGAGAAATTCAAGAGGCTTTAGAAACGGCGGCGGCTGAACTGAAACGGGGTAGCGATCGCATTCTCGAAAGTGAAACTCGTGCTACTGATGTACGTAGTGCTAGAGCTATGGTAACAGATGCAATTGAGTTAACTGAAAAAGCGATCAATCACTTGGGCAGCGCGGTAGAGATTCCCGAAATTGTCCAGTTGTCTAATACGGCAGAAGTCCGTAGCTATACCCTAGAAATTCTCAAAGCTGTCAGTCGTAGACAGCTTGAGATTGATCAGATGTTGAACCAATCCCTGAAAGATTGGCAACTGAAGCGCTTGCCTCGTATTGACCGGGATATTCTGCGGATGGCTGTGGCGGAAATTTCGTTTTTAGATATCCCAGACCGAGTCGCAATTAATGAAGCAGTGGAACTGGCTAAGCGCTACAGTGATGAGGAGGGACACCGTTTTATTAATGGTGTTTTGCGTCGTGCCAATGAGTTGATCAAAACTCAAGCTCTACCACAATAGCGGAGGGAGTATGGGGAATAGACTAAAATTCGGCTAATACGCAAGGCTACATTAGAAAATTAATAATATTAAGTCAAATATCGATAAAATTAAGGAAACGGTTAGGGATTAGCCTAGGGCTAAGCACTCAAAACCTAAATCAAATATTGAATATATATAGTTAATTGACGCCATAGTCAAGTAAGGGTAATGGTCTTTAATTGGTTCCACCGAAAGTCTGATGCTAGCGCAGGGTCTGCTAAGAAAAAGGACTCTGATACATCTCAAGTAGAATCGGAACAAAAGGCAACAGAGCAACAACCAATAGACCAAGCTGATTCTAAGTCCCAAGAAGAGTCATCCTCGGCAGCAGCTGATGATTACCTGAGTTGGGCAAAAGCTGCCTACAAAAATGTTCAGAAGCAACAAGTAGATCAATCCCCAGAGACAGAAACTACTGACAGTAAGCCAGTAGATGATACAACGGCTCAGCCAGCAGCAACGGCTACACCGGAAAAACCTCAAGAATCACAAGAGACTGAATCTCCAGCGGCTGAAACATCGGAAGGGTCTGAGGAAACTGACACGACAGTTACACCTGAGGTAGCTCAGATAACTGTTGAATCAGAATCACAAGCAGAATCGGAATTAGAAGAGTCTACGGTTAGTGAAGCTTCGGTAGATACTGCTGAAACGGTGGAACCAGTAACCGAGCAATCCTCTGATCAGATGGTAGAGGAGGTAGTATCAACACCATCGGATTCAGTAAGCTCTAATCATGACTCATCTATAGCGATGACCTCGGTTGAGAATAAACCAATCCCTGAGTCAGATACCTTGACAACTGATATAGCTCCATCAGTTGAGACAACAGAGGAAGAAACCCCTGGTTCTGGCCCAAGTTGGGCGCGTCGAGCAAGCACTAACCGACTAGCACGACTGGAACGTCTTAAGGAAACAGCTATTGAAACCCCTGAACCGGAACCCGAAGTGGCAACTGTGATCGAGGATGAAGGGGAAGCAGAGATAGATCAAAATGTGCTTGGTCTGGCCTTTGATGATGGGTTCTTGTGGTCAGCAGAAGTGTTGGCATCTCAGGGACGAAGTCCTGAGGATATCTCGATCGAGGAAATTAGCTGGCTCAAGCAACTGCGTCAGGGATTGGGCAAAACTCGTCGTGGCTTGATTAACCAACTAAAAGCGATTGTGGGTCAAGGCCCGTTGAATCAAGACGCGGTAATGGAGATTGAGGCACTGCTATTACAAGCAGATGTAGGAGTTGAGGCCACTGACTATATTATTGATACTCTACAAGCTAGGTTGCGGGAGGAGTCTCTACCAGCAGAAAAAGCGATCGCATATCTCAAACAAATCATCAGAGATTTGCTAGAGCAACCTTACAGTAACAATTACAGCCAGACCTTTGCTCCAGAAAACGATACCTTGAATATCTGGTTGATGACTGGAGTCAATGGTGCTGGCAAAACTACTACTATTGGTAAACTCGCTAACTTAGGTCAGAAGTCAGGCTACCGTTGTTTAATTGCAGCAGCAGATACCTTTCGAGCTGCGGCAGTGGAACAAGTTAAGGTTTGGGGAGAGCGCAGTGGTACTGAAGTGATTGCTAATCCTGGTAAGAATACTGATCCAGCTGCTGTTGTGTTTGATGGCATTAGTGCTGCCCAATCTAGAAATACCGAATTACTGTTGGTGGATACAGCAGGACGATTGCAAAATAAGAAAAATCTAATGGAGGAATTGGCGAAAATTCGGCGAATTGTCGCTAAAAAAGCCCCAGATGCCACAGTTGAATCCTTGCTAGTGCTGGATGCTACTTTGGGTCAAAATGGTTTACGTCAAGCACAAGTCTTCTCAGAGGCAGCAAAACTGAGTGGGGTGGTATTAACAAAATTGGATGGAAGCGCCAAAGGTGGTGTCGCTTTAGCAGTCGTGCGGGAACTGGGCTTACCGATTCGCTTTATTGGTGCAGGGGAAGGGATTGAAGATTTGCGGCCTTTCTCTAGTTATGAATTTGTGGAAGCTTTGCTTAGTGGCTAAGCTGGTCTTGATTGAAATTGTTGGTTATGATAGCAAGGGAACAGGGAACAGGGAACAGGGAACAGGGAAGAAAAATTATTACAATTCATTTAGGATCCCTATAGTCATGGTCTGATCACTGATTATGGGATCAGAAAAATATAATTCCTAAAAAACGCGATGAAGCGAAGCTTCCGCTAAAAGCGATCGCTAAAATCTCGTTCGCGTAGCGTGACCTATGGTCAATCATCTAAAAAACGCGATGAAGCGAAGCTTCCGCTAAAAGCGATCGCTAAAATCTCGCTCATCTAAAAAACGCGATTGACCTATGGTCACGCTACGCGATCGCTAAACTCTCTATCATTATCGGAGAGCTTGTAGTGATTCGATTTTAATGCGATTGACCGTAGGTCACCCTAGGCAAACGCAAATTTAGGTAAGCTGGTGTGCATTTAAATTGGTTATTCCCTGTTCCCTGTTCCCTTTGAACAATTTAGGTATCCCAATCTAAATACTGAACAGCTTATCCATCAAGCCGATATTACTTCAAAATCAGAAATCGTCTCAATCCACACCCGTGCT
>NZ_CEYLVT010000174.1:0-16103 GCF_982860115.1 Moorena sp. | reverse complement strand
GGGGGATAAGAAAATATACTTAATTTGTCGTTAAAATCATCATTGTCTTGATGCAGTCGCTCATGGGGGAAACCCCCAAGACCGCGCTGCATCGCTTGTTCGTTGTTTTTCTTTTCCTCTCCCTCTGGGTCGTCCCATGTTTTACCCAAATGTAAAAAACCTACCCCTGTGAGGGGGTTAGTATACCCTGAAATATTGTTTTGGCTTTTTTTGTATAATCAAAAAAAATATAAAATTTAAAAAACCAAAAGATTACCACAACTCATCAAACTTTTAATCCGAATAATTTCGGATAATTAATTTTATTTTATAAGCCCATAAATTTCCAATAAAAATTGCCATTTTAAAAAAAAATGATTAACTTGTAAATGAAGATTGAATTTCACATCAATGAAAACCAAATATCTGATTTGCGTAGCTACTGTTTCTGTATTAAGCAGTATTGTGGCAACTACTACTGCTGCTAAAAGTGCCACTATCGTTCAATCCGCATCAGTGCCACTGATGCCGACAAATATCACTGACGAGCTTCTGACACCTGTTATCAACCCCTTCGAC
This sequence comes from Moorena sp., assembly GCF_982860115.1. Lineage (NCBI taxonomy): Bacteria > Bacillati > Cyanobacteriota > Cyanophyceae > Coleofasciculales > Coleofasciculaceae > Moorena > Moorena sp. The sequence continues at coordinate 15,545 of NZ_CEYLVT010000174.1, read as the reverse complement.
ACTAGTCTCGGTACCCTTGATTCCGTGACCATAGAATTTAACGGGCGAATGTCAGGAGACGCACGGAGTGAAAGCCTAGACGCACAGCCAGCAACTCTGACTTGGAATCTGGAAGGCTTATTCACATTGGTAGGACCAAATAATACAACCCTGTTCACAGAAACAGCAACAGTACGAGATTCAGCGGAAGTCGCTGCCTATGATGGCACAACAGATTTTCAGGGTCCGTCTGCAGTTTCATTCATCGGACTAACCGGTGATGTATCCGGTGAAAAAACCTTCACAAATGATTCAGTGTTTAATGCCTTCCTAGGCACTGACCCCGTAGACTTTTTGTTCTCTGCGGAAACCATATCAATTGTTACCGGAACCGCTAATATCGTCAATGCGATCGCAACAAAAGCCGAAGCGGATGTTAAGGTTACTTACGACTACACACCATCAGAACCAGAGCCAGTACCAGAAGCGTCGAGTGTCCTTGGCTTAGGTTTAGTCGCAGGACTAAAACTGTTCTGGAAACGAAAGGAATATTGTTAATTGTTAATATCCAATTTTCAATTGCTTTAAGTGATAGCTTTTAAAGCCACTTATTTTCAGGCTGTTTCGGTTTCCTTAGATGTGTAAAAAATCATCGATATAACGTTTTCAGCCGGTCTCATTTTTGAATACTTGATGGTTTTGGATTTGAAGTCTTTTACTAATATCATTCTGGAAGTGCTCAGCGCTATTTTGGTTTCTGTTATTATGATATACCAGCAAAAGCCTGGAAAATAAATAGTCACAAACTTCCCATTCCTCATTATCTAAAACATCAATAGGTGCTGAACCCTGATAGTAATAAATTTTCCCTAAATCCAGGAACGGAACCACATCCGCAGCTGATAACCTGACTCAGACAAGGGTAGACCTAAGTAAATTGGTAACCAGAATATAAAAGCCAGTAGAACTACCAAGATTACGGTGACAGCAGCACTACGATACTGGTTTTGCTCACTGTGTAGCCAGCGGTCAACTAGCCAAGCTAGTGCTAATCCAGAAAACACTGAAGCTCCCATATAATGATACAGAAACGTGCAGCGAGTCACTTTCGTCCAGGGCAATAGGTTAGCGGCGTAGTTTACGATCAAATAGAGGGTAATCCAGCTATAGGAGGTTGGTATAGATTTCCAGCCCACCCCTTCTAACATGCGTTGGGTTAACAGCAGCAGCAGCAACAAAATTGCTGTAGTGGAGAGCCACCATAGGAAAGGATTGCCTATGGCATGGACATCATAGATTACACTGCTCGTACCAGCCGATAAGGGGGAGTCAGTGGGAACAGCCTCAGGGCTGTGACTAGCAGTTTGATAGAAGTAAGCAACCGGACGCCACATTAACAGCCAACTATACCAGCGGGAACAGTAAGGATGGACGTCAGTACCACTGCCCACATTTTGATGGAAGGTTAAAATTTTGACTTGAGACTCCCAGAATCCAGGGGTAGGATTCATCAGTAAGTGAGGAATCCACAGCAGGCTGTAGGTCAGAGCTGGTAAACTTACCAAGTTCAGCAGGATGTGCCCGACATTCAGTTCCGTCAGGTTCTGTAATGGATGGCGTCCCGATGGTATGGGGCGAATACGGGTTTTCTGGCCAAAATAAGTTCTGAATAATTGCCATATCCAAGCAACAGCCCATAGGATATAAATGCCTAACAAAAACCACAAGCCATTCCACTTAATGGCTGCGGAAGCACCAAAAAACACACCAGATAGGATTAGCATCAGCCAGCGTTTTGCACCGTGATGATTCAGAGCCAGCAGAAAAAACAACTGACCCAGTAATCCCAAGATCACTAAATATATATTGTTGAGGGCATAGCGGGATTCTACTAGGAATAAACCATCAGTAGCTGAAAACAGAGCAGCAATCAAGGCATAGCTGCGACGTCGATTGAGTTGATAAGCCAGAGCCGCCACTACGATCGGAATCAAAGAACCCGTCAGGGCATTCAGCCATCGGTAACTCCAGGTAGAGCGTAACGAACCCGTCAGGTCGTTAACTGTATCCTGTCCAAAAGGTAGGTGAGAGCCAATCCAGATGCCAATGGCAATGATGTACTGACTTAGGGGAGGATGGGGATTGAAAAAGGAAGTACCAGTTAAGTAGTTATTGGCAAATATAGCGTAGTAAACTTCATCGAATACCAGGCGATTAAATCGACCCAGTCCCCAAAATCGCAGGGCGAGTGACAGTAAAACAATGGCAGTTATGCCAATGCTAAACCAGGGGATAGACGAATCAGACGGCTTTTTTGGCAAAATCATCACCATCGAGGCTTGAGTTATCGGTCAATAGCACACTCAATCTGGACGAGAGGAGACCTTGATCAGAAATTTTTTTCTGGGGGAACAGTCGGAACAGAGATCACAGTGGAAATACAACACTGCCCCTTTATCCCCCTTGTCTGCCTTCCCTAATTCCGAAAGTATAGAATATGCCAATTAAATGCACACTACCTTAATCACCTGTAAGCTGATCACCTGCAACCTGTAACTTATACCTGATCAGCATCTGTAGCTCGGATAAATGAAATTGGGATCATTTATCCCTTTTATTACTTTTAACCCTTTTGTGTTTGTTATTGTTTTGTTCCCTTTAATCTCTTTAATCCCTTTAACTTTTTTGCACGCTTATCCTCCCTTCGTTTCTCCCTCGTGCCTATACAATTGTGATATAACCAAAAAAATATCAGACAAGTATTCCGGATTTTCCTCTAACTGGATTGAAAAATTAATAATAGGCATCACCACTGGACCTTTCATTATTATGAAAAAATTGCTTCACATTTTTTACACAAACTATCACTATTTTTAAACTGTTCGTAAAGATTATGAATGGGGGATGTTTTTAGGCTGAAAAATGATTTTATAGTGGGAAAAGTTGAGGTAGAATTTATCTGGTTTTTATGGAGAAGTAGAAAAACTAGTTTTTCTACTTGAGAAGAATTATCCCTGGGTGTGCTGCCACTCTAAACCCTCAGTAGCAGTAAAGATTATTTTCTCGTTAATAGAGAAAAATATGCCTCTGCTAATGACTTAAAGTCAATGATTAAAACAATCAAAAGCCCACGGAGTTAGCACATACTAAACACTTATGAGAATCCCACTTCTTAATCAAGTAAATGGCACAGACAACGACGACTGGCTCACAGGTACCCCTGGGCGAGATAATATCGACGCCGGAGAAGGGGCTGACATTGTATTCGGAGGTGTCGGAGTTGACTTTATCGACCTTGGTTATGATGATGATCGTGATATGACCTGGTATACTGACTTTTCTCAAAGGACGGACATCATCGAAAACTTCGATCCCAACGATGAAGATATTGTGGTTCTAACCTCTAGTTTCTTTTGGAATCTTGTTCAAAGTGAAGGTTTGAATTCAGATGCCAGTGTTGAAGATTGGTTAGAAATTAATCAGTTTGGTTCAGATACTTATATTAGAGTAGATCAAGATGGTCTTCAAGGGGACACCCCCTTCAGAACATTAGCTATCCTAAAAAATGTTGATGCAAACGATATAGATATAGATATAGTTGATGGCGATTTCATCATCGGATGATTAACCACAGGTGATGCGGGAATTGTCACGATTAGCTTCGAGGATAGGTGTGGAACCAATCAGCAATCCGCTCAGTCTTAAACCCAAGACTGTCAGATGGGTTTCCAGCGTCTACTCGGAAAAAATATCCATTTTGGAACTGGGAAGCATCTACCAATGACTAATCTCTAGTTCTCAACAAAGATAATAAATATGTTTCACCTTAAAAACTACAAGCGCTTCTCTTTGAGAACAGGTATTGTCAGCCTGATCGGTGTGGCCAGTTTATTTGATACTAATCCTGCCTCAGCCACCATTATCACTAATGGTAGTTTTGAAAACGATTTCACGGGCTGGGAAACATTGGGCAGTGCTTCTGTTCGCACCGCAGGTTTTGGTAGTCAACCTACTGACGGCAGTTTCTATGCCCAGCTAGATACATTCCTTCCCCAAGAAAAAGAGAACTTCGTGGAGCTAGCCAATTTTCTAGAGCTCGACATTACAGGGCTGGATCAGATCGGCAATGGCAAGGGGGAGGTGTTTGAAGGATCAGCAATCAGAACTACCTTTACAGCAGTTGCAGGAGATGTTCTTAATTTCGATTACAACTTCCTCACAGATGATTTCGGTTCTGAATATTTTAATGACTTCGCTTTTGTAGGAATTTCCGGTCAGGTGAATGGTTTGGCTGATACCTTCTCAGTATTAGCTGATTCCATGACACCGTTTGTTAATGAAACTGGTTTTAACACCTACTCTCAGAAAATTGCTTCCTCTGGAACCTACACTGTGACCATAGGTGTAACAGATGTTGGGGATGGTGCCTTTGATTCAGGAGTACTAATCGATAATGTCAATGTAGTCAGACTCGACATACCTGATCCCCCGCCAGTTCCAAAACCAACTGATCCCCCCTCAGTTCCAAAACCAACTGATCCCCCCTCAGTTCCAGAACCAACTGATCCTACCTCAGTTCCAGAACCAACCTCTGTATTGGGGTTACTAGCCATTGGGGCTTTAGGGGTGAGAACTCAGTTGAAAAAACACAAACAAAAGTGTGAGGGAACTAGTAAAACACAGATCTAGCAGGCCAATGAACTAGAGCGATAAGCAGCGAGTTTTGGTTGCTCAGTAATGATAATCATGACAGAAGGCCATGGACGATTTATATTATGCAATAGTTTCGCTTCACACCTATCCCAACGGCAGGACAATCTCTGAGTTTAGTTACACATGCTCTAAAATCAGAATTATGTTATTCTGGAATGATAGCTATTCGGCTAATCAGTCACCAAGGTAATATCAATCTCCGCAACTTCTTGTTATAGCCTTATAATAGCTCGGTGCTCTAGGGTCTTTGATCCTGATTTTGTTATTTGATAGCCTTTGATCAGAACGTTTTGACGTTACAAAATCTTTGTAAAACTTAATATATAGTGATACCAAGTGGCGAGTACTCAGCTATCACCTATCAGCGGTCAGCCCAGTTGCTTAGAACTGACCCTCAAGCAATAACTAAAAGCTCCGAAGGCACAATCAATCCCATTACTGCAACTTTGGCATGATCACAAGTAGTGTGGTGTCAGTAGTCAGTTTCCCAGTAGCAATTCCCGATTAGCGCTTTACCGTTTGCCCTAGTTTCGCGCTTTTGTGGAAAAACTGTACTGTTGAAGCTTGAAATTTAGGAATTATAATATACAGTGGGCGATATCTAATATCATATCTACAACCGCGCTACCACAAAGCCAAACATTTCTTATGGGGACAACTACAGTTTTACGAATAGGCGATCGCGTCATTAGTGCAGAAGAAATAGTTCCCCTGCTAGCTGGTTACCAATTGCTGCCACCGTTAATCCGTGAGATTATCATTGACGAGGCAGTGGCTACCACAAGCTGCACACCAGAAGAGAAGGCTCAAGCCTATCAGCAGTTCTTGGAAAAAAATCAGCTCATTGACGAGACGGCTAAACAGGCTTGGCTAAAGCAGCGTGGTATGAATCCAGCTCAATTAGAAGCCCTAGCGGTACGAAGTATTCTGATTGAGAAATACAAACAACAAACCTGGAGTCACAAACTGGAATCTTATTTTCTGGAACGGAAGGGACAATTAGACCGAGTGATTTATTCCCTGATTCGGACTAAAGACCCAGGGGTAGCCCAAGAAATCTATTTCCGCATTCAAGAAGGAGAAGAGTCTTTTGCTGACCTAGCCAGGGAATATTCCCAAGGACCAGAAGCTCAAACTGGGGGATTAATCGGTCCAGTTGAACTGAGCGTACCTCACCCCGCGTTAGCCCAAATGCTTCGCCTGAGCCAACCTGGACAATTGTTCCCACCGACACGCTTGGGAGAATGGCTGTTAATCGTGCGTTTGGAGAAGTTTATGCCAGCCCAGTTAGATGATTCGATGCGCCAGCGACTGCTGAATGAATGTTTCAGCACCTGGCTCAGTGAGCAACTGAATCAGCAATTAGCAGCGTTAGATTAACAACTTTACTCTCTTATGAAACTAAACTCAATAAACTAAAGACAGCGGCTAAGATTCCGGATTTTGGGGAACATGGGCGGGATTTGGCTAATAGTTTTATCATCTCGCGCCAGATTGAGAAGATTCGGAAAAACCCGTTTAGCTTGCAGATATGGTAATCCTGAAACTGTGCCGTGGCTAAATGATCAGTAGTCTATGGTGATCGGGTAAATTTTTGTTGTTTAAGGCTAGTCTCAATATATTTTCCCTATTCACCATCATAGCATAGCCAACTAGTTACATTTCTTAATGAAAGAAGCGCTAAGCAAGTCCTAGGGTGCTCTGTAGAGTCTTTACATAAAAGACAGACCTAATATTTATAGCATATCCTCATAAATACCCCATGAGAAGCTGTTATTAAATTTAAGCTAACTAATCTCAAATTTAAGCTAACTAATCTCAAATCCTAAGAGGCTCAATGACTTATACAACAACAATTCAAGAGTTTCTAGCTGGTATTTCGCCGTTCAATCAATTGTCAAGGGCAGCACGGCAAAAACTGTCCACTAGTTGCCAACTGTTGCGCTACCGCATGGGCCAGACAATTGTGGTCAGGGATAAAATGCCAGGCCAAGTCTCAATTCTCTTCCAAGGCAAAGCCCGTCTAATTGGCTATGACCAACGCCGTCAAACCCCCACAACCCTCAAATTACTACAACCAGGGGCGATTCTTGGGTGGGTCAGTTTGGTCAGGGGCATACCTTGTGAAACTGCGATCGCATCGGTGGAAACGGTTTGTGTCACCATCAATGCGGCTGACTTCTTAGCGCTGCTAGATACAGAAAAATCTTTCTCAGATGCCTTCAAAGCCCGTTGTGGTCTAGTGGAAATCTTTGATCTTTTGGGAACAGAGTTGGGGCGTCGGGCTGAGGCAGAGACTGACCTCAAAGCACTTGCCCTGTTAGCCTGGTCAGACGCTTTAGTTTATAACCTACCTCGGGGCAAGCAAATGTCAAGCCAACTCGACCCCAATCGAGTATGGTTTGTGAGTGGAGGAGCAGCCGCCAATTTACCAGTAGGGTCTTGTCTGAGTTCGGACGCATTGTCTAGCTTACAGGTCAATGGTCATGGTGCAACGCGCTTGGTGGGAATTCCAGAAGCTATTTTCTCTGAGCAAACCGCTACTGACTCGGAAACCCTGGCTGAGCCTAGCGATACAATTCGCAGTATACCTCAAGACGATATTCCCCAGGCTCCAGACCGACCGGATGAGGCTCCGGAGACGATTTACACTGAGCAGACTACTCCTACAAAATTCCCTTTTATACGGGGTAAAGGAGTGGTGCAGGAATCCTTGGCTTGTTTCCAAATGCTGAGTAAGTATTTTAAAATGCCTTTCCGCAAAGATAGTATACGGAAGGTGCTAAAAAACCAGCATGCTCGCACCGGTCAAATCTCCCTTCAGAACTGTGGTGCAGTGGCAGAACTGATGGGATTAACTGCCCAACTGGCAACAGTACCAGCTAACGCTATCAAACGTTTACCGACCCCAGCGATGCTATTGTGGCACGATAGCTTAGCTATTCTCTATGAAGCCAGTGAACGGCAAATAGTGCTGGCGGTGCCACAGTTGGGAATCCAACGGCTTAAACCCAAACATTTTGAAGAAAACTGGGGAGAAGGCGGGCAGGTACTTCTGTTAAAACCTACCAAAGACACCCCTACCCAGCGGTTTGGTCTGAGTTGGTTTTGGCCTTCTATCGTTCGTTATCGCAAGGTATTGGCGGAAGTTTTAATTGCTTCTTTCTTTGTTCAACTGTTAGGTCTCGCCTATCCCTTGATTATCCGGGTACTCATTGACAAAGTGATATCCCAAAACAGTACCGATACCTTGCAAGTACTGGGAATTTTACTGTTGGTGGTGTCGGTTTTTGAGGGGGTTTTAATCACCCTGCGTACCTACCTGTTTGTAGATACGACCAACCGTATCGATATGTCTCTTGGTTCCGAGATTATCGACCACCTGTTGCGCTTACCCTTAAACTATTTCGAGAAACGACCCGTTGGGGAGTTGTCTACTCGCATCAATGAGCTAGAAAATATCCGCTCCTTTTTGACTGGGACAGCCCTAACCGTGGTGTTAGATTCAGTCTTTTCTGTAATCTACATCGTGGTCATGTTCATGTTTAGTTGGGTGCTGACCCTGGTGACTTTGTCAGTGATTCCTTTGTTCATGATCCTGACCCTGATCGTTTCCCCAATTGTGCGGCAACAGCTACGGAATAAAGCGGAACGGAATGCTCAAACCCAATCCTATCTAGTGGAGGTCTTATCTGGCATTTCCACCGTCAAAGCCCAGAATATTGAATTGCGATCGCGTTGGAAATGGCAAGAGAAATATGGGCGCTATGTTAGTGAAGGCTTCAAGAATGTGCTAACCTCTACTGCTGCCAGTTCTATGAGCACCTTCTTGAACAAACTCTCTGGTTTACTTGTGCTGTGGGTAGGGGTCTATCTAGTACTAGATGGACAATTAAGCTTAGGGGGGTTGATTGCCTTTCGGATTATTGGGGGCTACGTTACCAGTCCCTTGCTGCGTTTAGCTCAACTTTGGCAAAACTTCCAGTCTACAGCCCTATCCCTCGAACGCCTCAGTGACATTGTCGATACACCAAAAGAAGTGGCTGAAGCAGACCAGGGTAATATCCCCTTGCCCTCTGTCAGGGGAGACATTCGCTATGAAAATCTCTCCTTCCGCTTTGCCAAGAGTGGACCAATGCAACTGAATAACATTAACGTGGAGATTCCAGCTGGTTCATTTGTAGGGATTGTGGGTCAAAGTGGTTCCGGTAAGAGTACCATGACCAAACTTTTGGCTAGACTCTATGCTCCAGAGTCCGGTCGCATCATTGTCGATGGTTACGATATCTCGAAAGTCGAACTCTATTCCCTGCGGCGTCAGATTGGGATTGTGCCTCAGGAAACCCTGTTGTTTGAGGGAAGCGTTCAAGAGAATATTGCTCTGACCAATCCTGATGCAGACAGTGAGGAAATTATTCAGGCAGCAAAGATAGCAGTAGCCCACGATTTTATCATGGACTTGCCTTTGGGTTACAATAGCAGCGTTGGTGAAAGGGGTTCAGGTCTTTCCGGGGGACAACGACAGCGTATTGCGATCGCCAGAACGATTTTGCAATCACCCCAGTTAATGATATTAGATGAAGCCACCAGCGCTCTCGATTATGACACCGAGCGGCAAGTGTGTTTAAATCTAGCGGAAGCTTTTCAACAAAGCACGGTATTGTTCATTACCCACCGCCTAGGAACCATTCGTAACGCTGATATCATTTTGATGATGGATCGGGGTTCAATAGTAGAGCAAGGCACTCATGATGAACTGATGGCTCAGAAAGGTCGTTACTATTGCCTCTACATGCAACAAGATGCTCAAATGTAGCTATCAAGGGTGAAGGATGAAGGATTAACCATGAAGGGTTAAGCATTAAGGATTAAGGGTGAAGGATTAAGTGTGTATTGTCTCGGCAGTTGCTATTTGGTTTAACCCTTGGTGTCGGATAGACTAGGCTCAAGGATAAAAAAATACTAGTGGTCGGGTAGTTACTTTTACAGCAAGCGTTAAATTGAGAGCGAGAAGTTTTGGCTAACTCCCCCTAAAGTAAGTGATAAAAATGATCAATGAGTCAGTTTTTTTATTAGTTACTAAATTTAATTAGTCAACCCGATAATTATCTCATTAGTCATCCTTTATCCTTAATTCGTCATCCTTTATCCTTCATTCTTTCTTTTTTATCCTTGATAATTCATCCAATACCCAAGTATTAACCAATAGCAGGAGCTAATAACGATGAGCCAATATAATGGCAATGGTAATGGCAATGGTAATGGCAATGGTAATGGCAATGGTTCCAAACGAAATCCAAAAATAAACTTAGGTTCTGTGGGTACTATGAGCAAAACCACAGTTCCTCAAGACACCAGGGACAGACATCGTGCTTCTAATAGTCACCTCGAATTCGACCAGCCAGTTATTCTAGAACAATCGCCCCATTGGTCTCATGCCATTCTCTGGGCACTGTTGAGTCTAACCAGTTTTGGTGTGGTGTGGGCTTACTTTGCCAAAATTGACTATGCCGTTCCCGCTCGGGGCAAGCTAGAGCCACAAGGTGCAGTTAAAGAAGTCCAAGCTCCTGTGGGTGGAGTGGTGACAAACATTCATATCAAGGAAGGACAGCCGGTTAAAAAAGGGGATTTACTCCTTTCGTTTGAGCCCAAAGCTACTCAGGCTCAACTGACGTCTCTCAACAAACGTCGCGCTACCTTAATCAGAGAAAACCAGTTTTATCAAGCTGCAATTAGTAATCCTTCTTATCCACCTGTACCACCACCAGGTTTGGACATACAACTGTCCTCACAATTGCCTTCTCTGATCGCTAGTCGAAACACGGTACTGGCAGAAATTGGACTTTATCGCGCTCAACTGAGTGGAGGTTCCTCTATCGCTAATCTTAGCCCTGAACAACGAATTCGTTTACAATATGGGACTTCTGCACTTGACGCTCGGATTGCTGAACTTGAGAGTAGAATTGGCTCCCTACAGGAACAGCTCAAACAAAATCAGATTCAACTTGCCAATGGCAGAGATATCCTGAGTGTTGAGCAGGGTATTCTTGCAGATCTCAGACCCCTGTATGAACAAGGGGGGTTTTCTAAGATTCAGTTCTTGAGGCAGGAAAATGAGGTCAAAAATCGCCAAACTGAGATAAACTCTAGGATTGAAGAAGAAAAACGCTTGCAAAAAGAAATTGCTGGGGTCAGAGCGAGTCTACTCAATACTATTGCCTCTTCTCAACGAGAACTGGCTGATTTGATGGCCCAAAATAAAGAAAGGATTGATAGCATAAACACCCAAATAGCTAGCATCATCAGTCAATTAAATCAACGCATTGTTGATAACAATAAACAGATGGCGGAAATTGATAGCCAGTTGCAGCAGGCTCAACTAACCCTAAGCTATCAAGAACTACGAGCTCCTGTGGATGGAACAGTCTTTGATTTGCAACCCTCAACTCCTGGTTTTGTTGCCAATACCAGTGAGCCAGTGCTCAAAATTGTTCCCGGTAGCTCTGTGATTGCTAAGGTATTTCTTACCAACCGAGACATCGGGTTTGTGAAAGCAGGTATGGAAGCCGAAGTCAGAGTTGACTCTTTTCCCTTTAGTGAGTTTGGTGATGTAAAAGGGAAGGTAATATCTATTGGTTCTGATGCCCTACCACCGGATCCGGCGGAATTGCGTCAAGACTATACTTTCCCTGCCAAAATCGAATTGGATAAACAGTTCATTACTGCTTATGGCGAAAAAGAGCCATTGCAATCGGGTATGTCTATCAGTGCCAATATCCGGGTGCGTAAGCGAACAGTGATGAGTATTTTCACCGAGATGTTTTTGGATAAAACTGAAAGCTTGACCAAAATGCGTTAGGCGGCAACCACTCCTCAAGATTACGGTTCTACCGACTGCTGAATTTAAGCACAGATGGGTACATTGGTGAATGTAAAGTACATAAAACTTTACACCAGGGTGATATTTCACCCACTGCTTAAATTCGGTAAGGTGAACCGGGGATGTTTGAACATTTTACAGATAAAGCGATCAAATCCATCATGCTGGCTCAGGAGGAAACCCGTCGCTTGGGACAAAGCCTCGTAGGAACTGAGCAACTTTTGTTGGGTTTGATTGCACAAGGAACAGCTGTGGCAGCCAGAGTGCTGAGTGATTTTGGTGTTACCCTCGAAGATGCTCGCTACTCGGTAGAAAACATTGTGGGTAGGGGTTCGAGAATGGTTAGCTCAGAACTTCCTTTCACCCCCAAAGCTAAACAAATTTTCCAGCAATCGTTCCAGGAAGCTAAGCAACTAGGACACAACTACATCGATACTGAACATTTGTTGCTAGCTATTATTCACGACAGCAACAGCGTTGCGAGTCAAGTACTGGTAAACCTGGGTGTAGACTTAACAGAATTACGCACCCATGTCATTAGTACGATAGCAGAATTAACAGCAGCAACGACTGCTAAGGGAAAAGGTTCATCGTTTATAGGGAATACTCAAAACCAGAAAGCTACCTTAGAAGAATTTGGGACTAATCTGACCAAGTTAGCTGCAGAGGGCAAACTGGATCCGGTAGTTGGTCGTCAGCAGGAAATCGAGCGGGTGGTGCAGATTTTAGGTCGTCGTAGCAAGAATAACCCGATATTACTGGGGGAACCTGGAGTTGGGAAAACTGCGATCGCAGAAGGTCTAGCCCAACGGATTATATCTCAAGATGTTCCGGAGCTGTTGGCAGACAAACAAGTGATTAGCCTAGATATGGCTTTATTGGTTTCTGGTACTCGCTTCCGGGGAGACTTTGAAGAACGGCTCAAGCAGGTTGTGTCTGAAGTCCAGCAATCCGGGAATATTATCCTAGTAATTGACGAAATTCACACCTTAGTCGGTGCTGGATCCTTAGAAGGGGGTATGGATGCGGCTAATCTCCTTAAGCCTGCTCTAGCTAGAGGTGAACTCCAGTGCTTGGGAGCTACTACTCTCGATGAATACCGGAAGTATATCGAGAAAGACGCAGCACTAGAACGTCGTTTCCAGCCAGTCATGGTCTCGGAACCCTCTGTAGAGGATACCATTGACATACTCCATGGTTTGCGCTCAACTTACGAGGAGTATCACAAAGTCCAGATTTCCGACCAAGCGTTACTGGCTGCAGCTCAATTGTCAGACCGCTATATCTCGGACCGCTATTTACCCGACAAAGCCATTGACTTGATTGACGAAGCTGGCAGTCGGGTTCACTTGATGCACTCAAAACCTTCCTCAAGGGCTAGAGCAGAATCAGAGTGGCAGAGTGAGGGAATTGAAGATAACTTACCCCAATCTCCAACTATTCCGATTGTGGATCAAGAACACATTGCTCACATCGTCGCGTCTTGGACTGGGATACCGGTCAATAAACTGACGGAATCTGAATCAGCTCTGCTGCTGCACTTGGAAGAAACCTTGCACGAGCGGATCATTGGTCAAGACGAAGCTGTTACTGCTGTGTCTCGGGCAATTCGTCGGGCAAGAGTTGGATTAAAGGATCCCAATCGACCGATTGCTAGCTTTATCTTCTCTGGTCCGACTGGAGTTGGTAAGACGGAACTCGCTAAATCCTTGGCTTCCTACCTGTTTGGGTCAGAAGACAAGATGATTCGCCTTGACATGTCGGAATATATGGAACGCCACACTGTTTCCAAGCTGATTGGTTCTCCCCCAGGGTTTGTGGGGTATGACGAAGGCGGTCAACTGACTGAAGCTGTGCGACGCCAGCCCTACTCGGTGGTACTATTTGACGAAATCGAGAAAGCTCACCCTGACGTTTTCAATGTACTGTTGCAACTGTTAGATGATGGTCGCTTAACCGATGCTCAAGGTCGTACTGTAGATTTCAAGAACACACTATTAATCATGACCTCCAATATCGGTTCTAAAGTGATTGAAAAAGGAGGTAGTGCTTTTGGCTTTGAGTCATCAAATAACCAAGAGGAGTCTAGATACAACCAGATCCGCACTCAGGTCAATGAAAATCTTAAAGACTATTTCCGTCCTGAGTTCCTCAACCGCCTTGACGAGATAATTGTCTTCCGTCAGCTCAAGAAGAATGAAGTTAAGGAAATTGCTGAAATTCTGCTCCAGGAAATCTCTAGCTCTATACAAGAGAAAGGAATTATCCTGGAAGTCACAGAGGCTTTCAAAGACCACTTAGTCACAGCAGGCTACGAACCGAGCTATGGTGCTAGACCTCTACGACGGGCAATTATGAGCTTGTTAGAAGATAGCTTAGCCGAAGCCATGCTATCTGGTCAGATTCAAGAGGGTGATACAGCAATTGTTGATGTGGATGAGCACGGTCAGGTTACCGTATTATCTGGTAACGCCCAAAAGCGGCTGCTGCAACCAGTTGGTGTTTGCTAGTGCTAAGGAGTGATGCCAAATTTCCTTCCAGGCTGGACTTTAAAGGCTGGATGTGTAGAGGGGTGGCCTGTAACCCCTCTAATATATATATCTACATCTACATATTTATTTTTAGTAGATATATATAGCGCCATAGTTCACAAGGAAAAAGGCTCCTCTTCATGAAGTTAGTTATTCCCGTTGCTCTACCAGAACATTCCTATGATATTGCGATCGCACAACACCTTCCTGATGGCAAAATGACCACAGGTGGCTTAGATGATATTGGGGTTTGGATGAGCCGTCTACAGTTGGGGAAAAAAGTTTTAGTGGTATCGAATCCAGCGATTTTCCGAAGATATGGGGAAAGAGCGATCGCAGCTTTGGAGTTAGTGGGATATCAGGTATCCAGCCTCACCCTCCCTGCTGGAGAACGATACAAAACTGTCAAATCTATCCAAAAGATCTATGATGTTGCCCTAGAAAACCGCCTAGAACGCTCCTCGACTCTAGTGGCATTGGGCGGTGGAGTAATTGGGGATATGACAGGATTTGCAGCTGCCACTTGGCTAAGGGGAATTAATTTCGTTCAGGTACCCACATCGCTGTTGGCCATGGTTGATGCTTCAGTTGGTGGCAAGACCGGGGTCAATCATCCCAAGGGCAAAAACTTGATCGGTGCTTTCCATCAACCACGATTTGTCTTAATAGACCCCTCGGTATTAAAAACATTGCCAGCCCGAGAATTGCGAGCAGGGATGGCAGAAGTGATTAAGTATGGGATTATCTGGGATGAACAGCTCTTTGCCAAACTAGAGGAATCGAAGCGACTTGACCAATTGCGTTACCTGAAGAAGGATTTATTAGAAACAATTCTGTCTCGGTCTTGCCAAGCTAAAGCGGATGTGGTCAGTCAGGATGAGAAAGAAGCTGGCATCAGAGCAATTTTGAACTATGGTCACACCATTGGTCATGCCGTAGAAAGCTTAACTGGCTACAAGTTAGTGAATCATGGGGAAGCGGTAGGGATTGGAATGGTAGCCGCAGGCCAGATTGCTGTGGCACTCCAGATGTGGCAGCCAGAAGATGCCGAACGCCAGGATGCTTTAATCAAAAAAGCTGGACTACCTACTCAGTTACCCAGTGGGCTAGATATTGATGCCATTATTGATACCCTGCAAACGGATAAGAAAGTAAAAGAGGGTAAGGTAAGATTTGTTTTGCCTACCAAGATTGGTGAAGTAACCTTGACAGATCAGGTGCCAACTGATGTGATTAGGGAGGTGCTTCGGCAAATACAGCCATAGGAAAGGGAATCGGGAATCGGGAATCGGGAATCGGGAATCGGGAATCGGGAGTAGCTTACAAGGGTAGGTTTTTGAGAAAGGGGTGACTAGGTACTTTTATTGGTGTTGCGTCAGTCTTTGAACCCACATTCCGCAGGTTAGCTTGGATATAGAATCTTTTTTACGACACTATGGGAA
>NZ_CEYLVT010000173.1:0-16194 GCF_982860115.1 Moorena sp. | reverse complement strand
AGAATTGAGAATTGAGAATTGAGAATTGAGAATTGAGAATTGAGAATTGAGAATTTTATACCTTAAAAATCCTCGGGAGTATCGTTATCAGTTGACCTGTAACCTGCAACCTGTAACCTACAATTTGCAACCTTAAACCTTAAACCTTAAACCTGCAACCTTAAACCTGTAACATTCAACCTGCAACCTTAAACCTGCAACATTAAATTTAGACTACTTGATCAGTTCTTCAAATAAATCAACATAGCTTTGTGCCATCTTTTCCCAACTGTATTGGGCGGCTATCATTGGTGCAGCTTGGCTCATCTGTTTCCTTTTTTCAGGATTACTAACGAGAAGACTTAACTCCTTTGCCAAAGCCTGGGTATCGTTGGGGTCAGACAAAACCACTCCGCAGGCTGGGGTAACCAATTCAGCCCCCCCGGCTGTGCTGGCGGTAATGACTGGCAAACCTGAAGCCATTGCTTCTAGGAGCACTAGTGTGCAGGCTTCATAGCGGGATGGAAAGACAAATAAATCTACGGCTCGCATAATCTCAGGGAGGTCACGTCGGTACCCCAGAAAATGTACCCGTTCGCTGACATTTAGCGTTGCGGCTAGCTGAGGATAGGGACTACCTTCTGTGATGCCAGCAACAGCTAAGTGTAATTCAGGGACTTGGACTAAGGCGTGCAGAATTGTATCCAAGTTCTTCCGAGGTGTTCGGATATCCCCAGCAAAAAATGCTAAAGGCACTCCCTCAGGAAGACGCAATTGTTTGCGGTCAGCTACACCGGGATAAAATTCTTGTAAGTCAACACCATTGACAATCACCCGAATGGATTCAGGGGGTACACCAATGTCTACTAATTCTTTCTTGACCTTTCCGGAAACTGCGACTACTACTTTTGCCTGACGGAAGGATTTTTTTTCCCAATGGGCATTCAAGGTTGTAACTAGCCACTGGTAAAGACCATACAAATCCCGACGCAGCCGAGAAGTATGGGCAGGCGATCGCAACCAAGAACTGTGGACAAAATGTACAGCATTCACATCTGAGCCAGCTCTGGTAATGGACCCGTTAACCTTTACTAAGTTCAGCTCACTACGGTGTTGATTTAACCAATTGCCACTCCGCCAGGAAAAGACTAGATGACGAATTAGTGCTGTTGGCCACCTTTTAACTGGAATGAAAATCCAGTTTACCTGATTACTCTGCTGGAGTTCTGGGGCGACATTACTGGCTAATAAGGTGACGTGATGACCGCGACGAATGGCTTCTTTGGCGACTTCATAGTTGACTCGACCTTGGCCATCACCTTTCATGACTTTGTGGGTAACGATACAGAGTTTCATGAGTAGCTATCCTGTTAAAATTATCGAAAACTCTGACTAGTGCATCCTTGGCAGAAGTTTTTAACTACCTGATCTAGCAATCCTAATTTAAACCTTAGATAAATCAGAAGGACTATAGCTATAGTCTTCCCTATTATCCCGATCTTCTTCAATATATTTGTCCAGCATATCAATAACTTTGGCATCTACTTTATCATCGAATTTGCGGGCAAAATGCTTACCAGAAGTAATCATTGACTCAAAATCTTGGACACCCATGATGGCTGGATAGGGAGGAGTCCAAGAGATATAACGTTTGTTATCATTGAATAGTTTTAGCATCGACTGATTGAGCAGGATGCTCTGGATGAAAGACTCATCTGGTATGAGTGTGTTTCGATAGTGTTCTACAAATGCTGGGTTACGCTGAACAAATTGATGGATATATTCAATACAGCCATAGGAAAGTGTGTGCCACTGAGAACCCGCGTAGCACTGAAACTCTGGAGTGAAAGGTGTTGAAAAGCAACGGATTGCTATTTTGGCACCAAACTTACCAGCCCTGATCCGGACTAGGGGCTGCCAATTGACAACACGATATAGTTTATATACTATAGTCTTTAGACTAGCTGGCAGTTTATAGTAGCGAAAAAAATAGCGCTCTATGCCCAAATCTTTGCCCCAGTGCCAAGCCGTTTCTGGTGGTTCTTGTACCGGAAAATATTCCATAAATCCGTCATATTCGGTGTTCTGCAAGAACTGCTCGATTTGGCTGATTGGCTGAAGGGGATAGTCTTGACCAGAGAGGAAGATTAACCAGTCAAATGTCACAGAATTATCTATTAACCAGTTGATGCAGCGAAGTTCCATTTCCACCATGGAAAAATCTCCCCACCCAACTGGAACATAGTCTTCCAGGATGTGAACATTGTTGATCTGCTCAAAAGATGTTGGGCTAAGGCTCGACTTAGATTGGTCATGGTGAATTAAGACCTGGGACTCAGGGTTACCAGTCTTAAGTTTCTTAACTAGTCTGACAACTTGATCTGGATTGCTATGAGAAGCAATTAGGTAAAGGATTTTAGTCATGATTGACTCTTAATTTTAAATAGTAGCGAATTTTATTCGCCTTTTATCTATCAGGCATTACCCAATAACTCTGTGGGGTATGTTATTAACGCCCCCTACTACTTAATTCCTATCTATTAATTAAATCCTCTTGATAAAGGATAAGACTCTAACATTTCTTCTACAGCTACTTCAAGTTCTGAGCGTTCTTTTATAAACCGGGCGAAGGGAAT
Organism: Moorena sp.; assembly: GCF_982860115.1. NCBI lineage: Bacteria > Bacillati > Cyanobacteriota > Cyanophyceae > Coleofasciculales > Coleofasciculaceae > Moorena > Moorena sp. The sequence goes on along the minus strand of NZ_CEYLVT010000173.1, from coordinate 13,579 downwards.
TTGTGAAGTCCATGCCTCGTAAAATGCTTCATTCTTGTAATAAGAGTTAGGAAGAAAGATATGAGGAATCTCTAAAAGAGTACTAAGGATATGACCATGCAAACGATTAGTGATAATTAAACGATGCCTTTTGAATTGATAGATGCCGCTGTGCATCAGGCCCCAAGATGCTAGATTAATTGGGGAGTTATGGCTTGTTTTAAAGTGCGCCGTATTAGTATGAAAATACTTCCAGGTTTGTCGGGATAACCATTCTTTAGGAGTTGCTAATCCTCGCTCATAAACTTCCCGAATTATTCTGACAAATCCTGGAATACGCCAATACCAACCTTTAGAGAGTTGCTTAGTAGTTCTTAGGGTCCATCTATCTGAAACCCAGTCTTCTAAGACGAGATTTTTTATCTTAGAAGAAAGACTCAGGTTACTAGTGGCCTTAAGTTCTTGATCCTTTCGGCAAAGATAGAGACTAGAATCCTCTTGATCAGGCTGGATGGAGTCAGTAGAGAGACCAGCCATTTGAAATGCCATATCAGGGGCTTTAATCACCCGACAATTTCCGAAATTTTTAATAGCAATTTCATAGCTGACTTGATCTCGGGTAAATAGGGTTAGGTTAGGATGGGAGTTAAAAACTTTTGCTGCTTTTTTTAGGTTTTCGGGATTCCTAAAATAAATAGTCTGAGGAAAAATAATAATTGGTCGATCTCGATAGTTTTCTATGATCGATTCTCTAAAATTTTGAAAACCTTCATATAGATCACCTAATGCGCCTCCTCCATTAAAGATTATGGGACATTTATCCATTTTTTTTAGGCTGGCATCAGAGAAACCGTTAATACCAGTGGCATACTTAATTTTAGTTTTTAAGGTATCCGTCAAAAAGAGTACAGAGCCTAACCAAATCAGGTGGTCGCCAATATTGTAATGATCAGGATTGTCTAGGAGTATACATTCTTCAAATTTGTCTAACTGTCCTAGGGAGTTATGAAGAACTTCTTTGACGTTTTTTGGTGTTGAAATAGTCATGGTAATTCCTAAAATACTTAATGTAATTTTGAATGTACTTTTGTCTGTTGGATAATTTCCCGTCTGGAAGATATCTCGAAAGGATTTGCTAATTGTTGAGGTATAACGGTGAGCATGAGAGCTGCTACAGTTCGCAGACTGAAATTTTGACTTAAGGCACGAAAAAGATAGGGGCGTGCTTCTGCTACTCGTCCATCCCGTATCAGTCCAATACCCATAGTTGTGTTCGCTTGTGCTAATTTCTGGGTAAAATAACTTCGATGCTTTTGTAATTGAGGATCTGCTAAAAAGTGTTCGTAGCAAAAAATACCGGATTTTCCTTTGCGGATCTGAGCCTTGGCGTTTCCACTCCCACTCATATGGGTTTCAGATAACTCATGCACGCGATATCGAGTCAGTCTTTCTGGATAGTAGTACGCGCTATCACCACTGCGGCAAGCTAGATAGGTTAGGTAGTAATCCCAATAGACCCCCACTGACAAAAGTTCATCCCAATTAACCTTGTCCCTGCGAATCAAAGCAGAGGATGCAGGAGATACTGATCGGTCTACTAGTCCGATAGTACAGAACGGCTGATATACTTCTGCTTTAAGTTGGTCACGCTTCCAAAGCCGGGTATGTGCTTCAGTAGTTGGATAATTAATTACGCCATCTGCGTCGATAATATAATGGTCGCAAAAAGCCACAACTACATTTGAATTCGCTTCTAGGGGAGGAACTAACTTTTCTAAAAAGTCTGGATTCCACAGGTCATCGTCATTGAGACTCGCTACATATTTTCCCTGAGCTTGTTTAAATGCGCCAGCAACATTAGGACCATTTCCTAGATTCTTTGAGTTCCGACGGAATCGGATCCGAGCATCTTGAAAGGACTCAATCATCGCTTGCGGATTCTCAGGGCTACAATCGTCAGAAATGATAATTTCAAGATTTTTGTAGGTCTGTTGGAGTACGCTTTCAACTGCTTGCTTGAGGTAGCTCAAGCGGTTATAGGTGGGGATGATAACACTGACTAGCGGCTCTTGCCCTTCTTGATGGTTTGACATATCCTTGTTATCTTGCCTCTGGTTGTAATAAGGAATTAATTACTGTGAGCGACTGGCGTGGTTTCCCCCACTCGCTATTCCATTAAGAAGTGAGTACATATCTTCTACAATGTGGTTATTTGTAAATTTGGTGTTATAACAAACCAGCATTCGGTTTCATGATCTATTTGGACATGCTATAGTCTTCATTTGTTTGACTAACTTCATGCTGCATTTTGTGATATTTCCAAAGTTTACCGCGCTTTTCGAGTAACTCTTGATACTTTCCTTGTTCCACAATTCGCCCCTGTTCGAGAACGACTACCTTATCAGCTTTGGAAATGGTGGATAAGCGATGGGCAATGGTAATTACTGTCCGTCCTACAGAAAGTTGTTCTAAGGACTCCTGAATCAGGCGCTCAGACACAGAATCTAAGGCACTAGTTGCCTCATCTAAGATCAGAATCTCTGGTGCTCGCAGTAAAGCACGAGCAATGGCCAGCCGTTGACGTTGACCTCCAGATAATCGAACTCCGCGATCACCGAGTTGGGTGTCAAAACCTTCAGGCAAATCTAGGATGAAGTCTAATGCATTGGCAAGTTTTGCGGCTTCTCGAATTGCCAGGTCATCTGCTTGTTCTAAACCATAAGCAATGTTATTGCGAACAGAGGTGTTGAAAATAAATGTATCCTGACTGACAATAGCTAGCTTACGACGCACAGAGTTAATTTCAAATTCTTGTAAGTCAGTGCCATCAATGATAACTTTACCTGCGGTTGGGTCATAAAATCGGGGAATTAAGTCAGCAAGGGTGGTTTTACCTGAACCAGAAGCACCGACCAGGGCTGTTGTTTCTCCCTTGTTGATAGTTAAGGTAATATCGTGCAGTACTAGGTTAGAGGGATCGTAACCAAAATCCACCGAAGCAAACTCAATGGCTTGCTCTAATCCTGAAAATTCCACGTTACCATTCTGCAAGTATGGTTTGTTGTCAGTTCTCAGCAGCTCTTTAATGTTATTCATTGGTCCGGTGAATTCCCCCAGACGCCCTCTGGCATTATTAATCAGACGTATAATCGGGATCAGACGAAACAAAACAAACAAGAAGGTCAGTAATGAAGCTGCCTGCATCTGTCCATTAGGAACGAAGATGCTAAACGCTACAATAATCATGCCGATCAGAATTGTGGTGGCTACGCTTTCCGCAATCGGTTCTATGGCATACCCAAATGACGCAGATTTGATAGTGATGTTTGTAACGTTTTCGCTAGCGTCATAAAATCGTCTACGCTCAAAGTCCTGACTCGCAAATGCCTTAACTGTGCGAATGCCATTGAGAAACTCTACAGCAACTGAGGTAAAGTTACTGCCTGCCTTGGAAACATCAAAACTTGTCTCTCGCAACCTTTTAACCAAGTTAGAAAGACCAACACTCATCAGGCTAAAGAGCATTAATGAGGTAATAGAAAGTTGCCAAGACAGCAAGAACATTGATGTAACATAGACAACTAGAAGAGAAATTCTAGTCAACAGAAGAGCTGTCACATCAAAAGCTTGATTAATTTTTTCTAGTTCGGTGGTTAGACTGTAAACTAGCTCTCCAGAACGGCTATGAGAAAAGTAACTCAAACTCAGTCGTTGAAGTTGTTCAAATAGCTTCTTGCGCAGCCTATCTAACAAATTCATCTGAGTAATTTTGCTGTACCTGCGCCCACCAAACATAAAGGCTGAACGCAACCAGGTTGTGATCAAAATTAGAGCAGATATCCGGTAAATTCTATCAATAACCGGTCTATTTACTCCAAGTATCGATATATCGAACCAGTTGATTCCTGTCTGGATTGGAGTCGCATTAGGGTCGGTTATATTTTGTAAAAAATTTAGGATAAAACCTAAGCCAAATCCTTCAAATAGTGATGCGATTATCGTTAAAATAATAGCAAAAAAAGCCGCTTGTTTAAGGAATTTAAATTCCCTTAAAATGAAGTGGTTGTCTTGCCACAATTTAGTGGCCTTAGTAAACCTGATAACAGAATCAAAAAGTTTGATTTCAACAATTCTATATAGAATACTCACTGGTTTTATTTAGACCTATTGTGATTGTTGCTTAATGCTGATTTTAAACAAGGTTTAGCTAAAAAAACTAAGATCACTCTCCACCATTTCCGCGACAATATCAGGAAATTTATGTTTACTCTTCCAATTCAGCTCATCCCGAATTTTCCAGCTATCCCCACAAAGGGGCACTGCTTCTGTCGGACGATAAAACCTCTGATCAACTTCCACAAAATCTTGATAATCAAGACCGACGTGACTAAACGCACAATCTACTAATTCACGAACCGAGTGATTCACTCCGGAAGCAATTACATAATTCTCTGGAGAATGGTTTTGCAGCATCAGCCACATGGCATAGACATAATCCGGAGCATATCCCCAGTCCCTGAGAGCATCTAGATTTCCTAGATAAAGCTTATTTTCTAACCCTAGCTTGATCTTGGCGACAGTAGAGGTAATTTTGCGAGTGACAAACTTAAAGTCACGCCTTGGGGATTCATGATTGTAAAGAATCCCGGTACAAGCAAAAATGCCATACTGGTTACGATAGTTTTGCACCAGATGATGACTTGCTAGCTTGGAAATACCATACACAGACCGGGGATTAAAAGGAGTCAGCTCATTTTGAGGGGCATGGAACACCCTGCCAAACATTTCAGAAGAACCAGCAAAAAAGAAACGACACTCCGGTACCACTTCTTTAATTGATGCCAGTAAATGGTGGGTTCCATTAAAATTACTGGTTAAGATAGAGGATTCATCATCAAAGGAATAACTGACAAAACTCGATGCAGCTAAGTGATAACACTCGTCAGGTTTAATCTTGGCAATGACCTTATAGAGTGACAAATGATTCTCTAAAGATGCAACATGTAAAACAATGTCGTCTTTGATAGTCCTGAGATTAGACAACTTACCTGCTGGGTCTTCAACCGCTGGTCTCCTCACAATTCCATGAACTTCATAACCTTTGTTTAGCAAAAGCTCTGCAAGGTAAGATCCATCTTGTCCAGAAATCCCCGTAATGAGTGCTTTTTTCATTTTTACCAGTGCGTTAGTTATGAGTACTATGTGCGTCAGTACTGAAGACTGAGTGGGTACTGTGATCTAGTTAGCAATTACCAATTACTAACTAACTATATTTAGCTTTTTTGAAGCTATTTCAGATCGGTAAAACTCAATTCCATAGCTGAGATCAGTCTCTTCTTAGGCGTTACGCCGCCAACCCGGTTATTGACGGTAATTACACTGATTTCAGCCTTTGATTTATCACGATAAACCGGGTATGATATTAGTGGGTAAGTCCTGGTTATAAGACAGTGCGTTCCCGTAGCGTATCCTATGGATAATCGCGTAGCGTATCCTACGGATAATCGATTATTTTATTCAACGCTAATCCATCAACAACGTCTTATACCAGTCTATTAATAGGTAATGGATAATGGGGAATTGCGCTCTCCTCGTAGTGTTTCACAGCAGCAATAGTCTTTTTCTCAATTTCCAATTACCTATTACCCGTTACCCATTACCTGTTAACCATTACCCAAAGGGCGACTAACTATCTCTCTAATCCATTACTAAAAATGGGATTAGACCATATCATTACTAGCGATTACCAGCGGTAACAACTTGTCGAATAAAGGCAGTATCAGCGGATTGAATACAAGAGGTGACAGGCATGATACCTAGTGCCTGAAGGTCAGCATTAACCATGATTTCAACGAGTTGTTTAAAGCTTACTGAAGGTTGCCAACCTAGTATGGTATTAGCCTTGGTGGCATCACCTAACAACAGGTCTACTTCAGCAGGTCGAAAGTACCGTGGATCGATTTCAACGTACTGCTGCCAATCCAAATTCACTAAGCCAAAGGCAATATCGAGAAACTCCCGAATTGAGTGAGTTTGACCAGTAGCAACAACATAGTCATCGGCCTCGTCTTGTTGTAGCATTAGCCACATAGCGCGGACATAATCCTTGGCATAACCCCAGTCCCGTCTGGCATCGAGATTGCCCAGGTAAAGCTTATTCTGCTTACCAGCTACAATGCGCGCCAAAGCACGGGTAATTTTGCGAGTGACAAAGGTTTCGCCGCGCCGGGGACTTTCGTGGTTAAACAAAATACCATTACAGGCGAATAGCCCATAGGATTCGCGATAGTTGATAGTTTGCCAGTGGGCGTAGACTTTTGCACAGGCATAAGGACTACGGGGATAAAACGGTGTAGTTTCAGACTGAGGGACAGCCTGCACTAGCCCAAACATTTCAGAAGAGCCAGCCTGGTAAAAGCGTACCTGAGAGCCAATCCGCTGTTGATAGTGCCGTACCGCTTCCAACAAACGCAAGGTTCCTATACCTGTGGCATCGACGGTGTATTCTGGTGAATCAAAGCTGACCCGCACATGGGACTGAGCTCCGAGGTTGTACACCTCTATCGGCTGTACGTCTTCTAGAATGCGTTGTAGTGTCAAGCCATCAGTGAGGTCTCCGTAATGGAGAAATAACCGTGTCTGGGGATTGTGGGGGTCTTGGTAGATGTGGTCGATGCGATCTGTGTTGAAGGTAGAGGTGCGTCGGATAATACCATGAACTTCGTACCCTTTTGCCAGCAGCAGTTCTGCTAGATAAGACCCATCTTGACCGGTAATGCCAGTGATTAATGCTCGTTTAATGTCTGTCACGATTCCTCACGACTCTGATTAGAGTAATTAGTTTGCTAATGTACGGGATGAACACAAAGGCAAATCAAAATTGTTAATTGTTAATTAAAATTGATCACTCAAAAATTAACAAATTAACAATTCCTGAATCACAGCACTTGAGTACTTTGAGAACCCAACACATGCGATCGCATATCTTCCTGGTGAAGCCTGATCATTCCTGGCAACAATCTCAGCTGTCGCCGCTCCTCCTGGGTCATCCGAATCACCTCATCCAGTTTCCAAGGACGTGGTCCGACTAAACTCATCTCACCCCTTAGTACATTCACTAACTGCGGTAGTCCATCCAGACAAAATTGACGCAGCCATTTTCCAAAATGTGTCATCTTAGACGTGACTTTGCCTTTGTGTATACCTTCAGTGCGAAATTTAATCACTTGGAACAGCTTACCCCGTTCTCCAGCCCGCCATTGCCGAGAAAAGACTGGTCCTGGTGAAACAATCGCTATCAGCAACATCAATCCCAGGAGCACTGGACTCAGAATCAGTAGCAATAGAGCAGCTAAACTGGAATCCATCACCCGCCTCAGTCGAGATCGGAATAGTTTTTCCCTACTAGACAATTCTGAGTTGAACGGTACTCTTAGAACAGCTTTCTTCTTGGCTTGCTCACAGGCATTGGTCCAAACTCTTAACCCTGTTTCACCCAGATTGGGGTCGATACAAACCAGCCCTACCGACGAGCGTTGCAAGCAATTACTTAACCAAGACTGACTTTGCAATGGAGGTAGATAATGCTGTTCATTCTTCTGGATAGGAAGTACCCACAACTGTTTCTGTCGCCACTTGAGCTTGCAGGGAGGCAAAGAACTAACTGCTGACTCTGCCTCATCATCGATATCTAGGATTGAGATTTTGGAGGTTGTTAGTATGATTCTGGAAGTCGTCATAAATAGTTACTCCATTTCAGCGAAATCAAAAGTCAAAGGTTAGATCCTGTCAGGTTTAATTTGTAGCTATCAGCGTGTCGCGTATCAGTTTTCAGCTATCAGCGTGTCGCGTATCAGCTTTTGAATAAAACAGGTAAAATCTGAGTTACGTCAGCACCTCAAGTAGCGTGGCCATAGGCCAATGGCTGACGGCACCTCAAGTAGCGTGGCCATAGGCCAACGGCTGAATGCTTACTTAACAATTAACCAAAAAAATCAACGAGACTTGACATGATTGCTGAACTGACGCTCTAGTTGTGGAGACACTGGAAGATCAGATACAGGCTGCTTTGGTTCAATGGCAGCATTGCTCTTTCGCGAACCATAGTAAGCATAGCTCTGATTAGAACTCTTCACACCGTTAGCAATGATTCCAATCAGGTTTAAATTCCTGAGTATAGCAGTAGCCTGGTTGAGTTGAGATTGAGTAACTCGCTCTAGGCGTCCCACCATCACCACACCTTGGCACAACGATGCTGCTTGGAGTGCATCCACCATACCTAACACTGGGGGAGTATCCAGCAACACCAGATCATAGGTTTCCTGAAACTCTGCCATTAAGTTCTTCATCCGTTTAGAACCCAAGAGCTTAACTGGGTCAATTGGGGTTGGTCCAGCAGTCAAAACATCAATGCTTGACCCCAAAGGTGAGATACTAACTGGGTTGGGTGTAGCAATATCATCTTCCAATAAAGTAGAAAGTCCTTCGTGATTGGAGAGACCAAGTTGTTGGTGCAACCTCGGACGGCGCATATCTACATCAATTAGCAGTACTCGTCGATGTAAACGAGCAGCACTCAAGGCTAAACCCAACGCCAGAGTTGACTTACCCTCACCAGACAGCGCTGACGTAACCATCAGGGATTTCCACTCAGAACCAGAATTGAGCAACTGGAGATTCACATAAATCATGTCCAGTGCTTCCTGAAATGGTCGCCATCCCAACAGTTCCATCATCGGAAGTTCTCTCTCGGACTGGCTCAAGTTAAGATTCAGAACAGGTTTACTGATTTTACCCTCCGGCAACTCTGGAATCATACCTAGCAAGGGTAGAGCCACTTGATTTTTCAAATCATCAGAGGTATGAATTCCATCATCCATGGCTTCCCGCACAAAGGCAGCCACACCACCGAGAAATAACCCAACCACTGCACCTAATAATAGGTCTTGGGTCATATTAGGACCGGTCTTGAAGCCTGGTAGAGGTGCTTCTACAACTTGCCAGTTAAATCCCCCCCGAGCCAATTCGATGCTTAACTCCTGCCGTGCTTGCAGTAGCTGCTGCAGAGTATTTTGTTGAATCGCTACTTGGGGTTGTAGACGATTGTACTCAGCAATTAGGCCTGGGAATTCCCTGAGTTGGATACGGATTTCCTGCTCTGTTTTGATCAGGGCTTGATCACGAGTCTGTAGACTGACTAGATTAATTTGCGAGGTGATCAGTTCGTTGACCAGATTAATATCAACACCACCGAGCTGTCCTTCTGTCAGGAGGTTACTTCCAGTGCTAACCAGTTGAGTCGGAACTTGCCCTAAAACCCGTCTGGTTTCTTCCTGCAAGAGCGCAAACACACTCTGACGCTGTTCAATTAATTTTTGAATACTAGGATGAGCTTCGGTATAAATTCGACTTTGCTCCACCAAAGCCAGTTCTATTCTTTGGATTTCATTTAGCAAATTTTGATAGCGCCCAGATTGACTCAAACGGGACGAGGTCAAGGCATTTTGCGGTGAACGAGCCAGTTTTTGCTGAACAGCCTCGTAGCGAGTTTGAGTTTCCATGTACTGAGCGCGGATAGCTCGGCGCTCCTGTTCAATCCCATTCAGAGTTTGACTGACAGCTAGGGCTTGTTGTGAGGGATCAATCAGGTTTTTGCTCTTGCGAAACTGCTCTAGTCGTTGCTCAGCTTTCTCAAGATTCTTACGAGCTGTTGGCAACTGCTGATTGATAAAAGCAAGACCTTTGTTCAAGCGCATTTCCTGCTGCTCTAGGTTGTAATCTTGATAAACCTTTTGAATAGCTTGCAGTACTTTTTGAGTTTTAATCCGGTCATTGCTGGTGTAGACTGCTTGAAATACCTTAGTTTCGGTTTTACCCTGCAGTACTTGAGCTAATCTTAAGGAGCGTCTAATATCACCGACTGTGATATCTGGGTAGTCATCACGAAGCAAATCCACTGCTCGTTGAATCAATTGAGAACTACGCATCAGCTGTAACTGAGTAGCATAGTCGATATCAACAGTGGACTCAGTAAACTGACTCTCTATTCCTCGTGTTTTATCTATATAATTAGGCTCCACCAACAGCTGTAGAGAGCTGATATAAGTCGGCTCTTTCTTGATAGTGATATAGAAGGCAATCGGCAAGCTTGTCAAGAGTACACTTAGAATCCACAAGCGTCTGCGCCACAAAACTGCCAACAGTTGGCCATACCCTGCATCTGTTTCAGCTGCTGCGTTTAAATCAAGTTCCTTCATGGGATTTTAGATTAATGATTGACAAGTTTGGATTGGATTTTTAATTGACATCAAGTCGAGTGAATCAAGTCTAAACTAGTCCCGGGATGATTAGTAATCGGTTTAGATAAAATCCGGTTAATCACTTTATTCATATTCGATAGGGTTGTGTTTTTTTATAAAGTTAATTAAAATTAACTATTATACATTGACAATTGGCAATAGCAATATTCGCAAGCTGTCGTCATCCCAACTCTCCAGGATACCCGCAACAAATTTTCCCTACCTTTTGGTAATGGAGAATTATAAATTGTAGTCTTATTACCTATTACCCATTACCAATGAACCGACAATCATAGGTTGCATCCCTTTTATAAAAAGGGTATAAAAAGAAGTAGTCAACCGGACATGATATTATCTATTACCCATCACCAGTCACCCGAGCAGGACTATATTGATTAGTCCACCAGATTTGATCTAATAATTTGGGAGTATCGACCAGTATCAATCCCAGGAAATCAACGAAAAAATCCAAAATCCAAAATCTAAAATCTAAAATCAGCCCAGCCACTATCCTTTCACCTAGCTAAAGTGGGAACCTTGGCTGAATGGGGTAAGGAATAGCTCAAATTGACAGGCTGTCCCCTGACCGTTTTATCAATAATTTGCCCAACTTTGTTAAAGAAAACGTCTTCAGTGAAATGACTCAGGGCATGGTCTCGGATTTTGGCATAATTCCAGGGAATTTCCCTAGCCTCAAGTAGTGCAGCTTGGAGTGCTTCTGGTGTTTGCCGTTTAAAAAACACCCCTGTCGTCCCTGGTATTTGAGTATCCAAAACACCACCTGCACCGTAGGCAATTACTGGGGTACCACTGGCGTTGGCTTCGATTGGCACTAAACCGTAATCTTCTAAAGCCGCGACGATCACCCCACGAGCTTTTGCCATCAAATGACAACGCTGTCTATCGCTGACGTATCCCAAGAATCGAATATTATCCAAGGCTTTAGATTCTAGACGCTCTCGCTCTGGACCATCACCAGATATTAATAAGGGCCAGCCTAGCCAATTAAACGCCTCGATAATCAGATCGATACGCTTGTAACCCAGTAAACGAGATGATACTAGGTAAAAGTCTTCCTTTTGGTCGGAAAACACAAATTTATGGCTATTAATTGGATAGTTGACTGTCATGGCTGGCTTACCATAAATATTCTGGATACGCCGAGCGACAGTGGTCGAGTTAGCAATGTAAAGGTCTGGCTCCTGGGCATAGTCCAGGTCTACTTTTCTGATCAACTGGAAGACTTTATCAATTACAGGAGAAAACGCTCTATATTCTCCATACTCCTTGAGGTAAGTTTGCGTATCCCACAAAAAACGGGTGACATTGTGGCAAAAGCAAACATGCTTGGCTCCTAATTTTTTCTTGACCGCCTTTGCGAAGCTTGAACAACTACTGATAATCAAATCGTAATTTTCTAAATCCAAGGCTCGAAAAGCTGGATAGTAAAACGGAGCCAAGAGTCTGAAGTATTTCGTTGACCCTGGAATGTTCTGAAGTCCGGTGGTATGCACTAGGCGCTCACCTAGGTCAATGGTGTTCTGGGCATCATACAAGGATGTGAACACATCAGCACTAGGGAAGCGCTTACAAAGCAGTTCAAATACCCGTTCTGCTCCACCTTTTTGCGTTAGATAATCATGAACTAGGGCAACTTTCATGCTTGTTTACTGGAAAACCTATTCCTAGAGAATACTCTAATCCATTTACCATTATATTTAATTTATATCCGGAATTTTACCGAGTTTTTTTTCATACTAAACGGCTCCATTATTTTTCGACAACAAGATAAAAATGGTTTTTATAATGAGCTTAAGGTCATACATTAAGCTCCAGTTTCGTTGGTAGCGTAAATCCAGTTTAATGATATCTGCAAAATCCCGAACTTGCGATCGCCCATGCACCTGCCACTCTCCAGTCATTCCAGGTTTAACATTCAACCGTTGCCACTCTGGAACCTCATAGATGTCCACTTCCTTAGGTACCGGTGGTCTAGTACCCACCAAACTCATTTCACCTTTAATGACATTCCAGAACTGGGGTAGTTCATCCAAACTAGTTTTCCTCAAAAACCGACCCACCCTGGTGATTCTAGGGTCATTTTCGTTTTTGAATATCTTGGCATCCTTAGATTGATTTTGAACGCTATCTTTCTGGGCTTCCGCATCAGTATACATCGAGCGGAATTTCCAGATCCGAAATCCCTTACCCATCCAACCACAGCGAATTTGACTAAAGAAGATTGGGCCAGGACTATCGAGTTTGATTGCGATCGCAATGGGAATAAATAATATGGCCGTAATTCCTAAACCTACTATTCCCCCCAGTATATCTAAGCATCGCTTAGCCCAAGAGCGTGTAGATGGGTGAGTTGTGGGTAACTGAGCCTTTGACCAATTGACAGCTATTGTTGTCGGGTTATATGAGGGGTCTAGAATTAATTTTTTGTCTAGCCCAGTCATGACCAATACAGCCATAACTGGAGGATTTATACCCCTTAGTATTAGTGAAACTCCGTTTTCCTGAGTGATTTTGTGATTCCTTACTAAGGCACCAATTCCGCTACTATCGATAAAGCCTGTCTGACTCAAGTCGGCAATGATAAGCTTAGGACAATAAGGTTTTTGGATAAGCTGATCACAGGTTTCTTTAAATTTTATTGCTTCGAGTCTGCTCAGGCGGATCGGTAACTGCACTACAGCAGCTTCATTGATTAACCCTGCCTGGCTAGAAGTTTTTAACCTTGACTGCATCATGATGAAATAGGAATTATAATGTCGATTAACTCGTCACTTTTTAGAGAGTAGATTTAAACTATGTAGGAATTGTGTAGAAAGTTTCGCAATCCTATGAACACCCTAGGTTTTAATCGTACCTAAACCTACGACTCCTCTGCCCTTTTTTGAGGCAAGTGTAGAATTTTTATTACTATTTAAAAGTCAGCAAAAGGGTTACTTTAAGGTACTTTTTTTAAAAAAAATATTAATTATGGAAACCTACTGCATTGATTAAAGGTTTATACCAGAAAAAAATAGGTTAAGTCTCACTTAATTATTGACAAAGTAATAGGTAGAGTTCACCGGCTCAATTAACCTACAGTAAAAATAAAAAATGGATAGAAAATTACCATTTATATTTTTCTCTTGTTACCATATAAGTAACCCTTTAGTATTACTCATTTGTCAGCAGTGACGTTGATCAATTAATGTTCTGTATAATCCCGGATGAATGACTAATATAACTTTCATGAGTTTTTCATAAAATCCTGACAGAGCTAAAAATTTTTGATGAATTTTTCTTAA
>NZ_CEYLVT010000172.1:0-16222 GCF_982860115.1 Moorena sp. | reverse complement strand
TACAGGGGAGCGGATTACGGCATAATAAGGGTTTCAGGAATTCGCCAGCAGCATCCGGCTCTGCCTAACGCACCCTACAAGCTGGTCAGAGTTTCCAACATTACTTTTTGCTCATCAATCCAACCCCGTTCCCCAGCGGCCTTAATCATAGCGTATTCACCGCTGACATTGTAGGCTGCAACGGGTACATCGGTGTGCTGTTTAATTTCGCAAATGATATCCAGATAAGCTAAAGCGGGTTTAACCATGACAATGTCGGCCCCCTCGGCAATATCCAGTTCCACTTCTTTAATCGCTTCCCTTGAATTGGCCGCATCCATTTGATAGGTCTTCTTGTCACCAAACTTGGGTGCTGAATCCAGGGCATCTCGAAACGGACCATAGTAGGCAGAGGCATATTTGGCGGAGTAGGCCAGGATTCCCACATTGATCCAACCAGCCCCATCCAATGCCTGACGAATTGCCCCGACTCGGCCATCCATCATATCCGACGGAGCAACAAAATCACTTCCAGCTTCTGCTTGGGCGAGGGCCTGTTTGGTGAGCACGGCGACGGTTTCGTCATTGAGAATGATGCCATCCTCCACAATGCCGTCATGGCCCTCACTGCTGTAGGGATCGAGGGCCACATCAGTGATGACCAGGATATCAGGGACGGCTTGTTTAATGGCACGTACCACACGGGGAATTAAGCCGTTGGGGTTATAACTCACTTCATCAATGTGTATGAATTAAAGTTAAAGTCTGGGTTGTTTACAAATCGATCCTGGTATGGTTTGGTTTGATGTCAGTTATGTAGCATCCGCTGTAATTTCTATCCCTGGTTCGGACATGAACTATGACATACCTACCCCAACCCCCAACCTTAACCGAACGTAATCTTTATATAAATCCCTGCTGTTGGTGGGTTTGGCCTGGACTTTTCGGTTGGGCCCTCACCACCGCTTCAGGAGTATGGTATTTGACCCATACAAACCAGTGGCCTTACCTCCTCTATTTGCTGTTAGAAACCGCTTGGATTACAATGCATTTTGGTTTGGTTTTGGCGGCTTGTCCCTTTAAGTTAGAAGAGCATTTACAAATCTTGGCTGCAGCAGCCCAAACAGTGCCGCCTGTGGATCTTTGTATTCCCTGTTGTAATGAAGATTTGGATGTGATTCGCAATACGTTTGCCCATGCTAAGCAGATGACCTATCCCAATCTCTCAATCTATTGTTTAGATGATGGGGCGAGTGCGGAGGTGGAAGCTTTGGCCCAAGCCCATGGCATCACCTATATCTGTCGGCCTAATCGGGGTTATATGACCAAATCCGGAAATATGCAATATGCTCTGGGGCAGACGACGGGCAAATATATGTTGGTATTGGATGCGGATTTTGTGGCGGCACCGGATATGCTACAACAGATTGTGCCCTGGATGGAAAATGATCACAAAATTGCAATTCTCCAAACCCCACAATATTTTGATTCTCAAGGACCTTTGCCTTGGGTCGCTCGTGGAGCGGCCTATTGTCAAGAGGTGTTTTATCGAGCAATTCAGCCGGCCCGAGATCGCATCAATGGCAGTTGTATTTGTGTGGGCACCAATGCCTTATATCGTCGTGAAGCCCTAGAACAATGTGGTGGCTTTTATCTGGTTCCGGCTTCTGAGGATGTACATAATGGCTATAATTTGATCCAAAATGGCTGGAAAATTAAGTTTTTACCCTTGATTTTTGCCAAGGGGCTTTGTCCTGATTCGATCGAAGGACTGTTCAAACAACATTACCGTTGGTGCAGTGGCAGTTCAAAGTTAGTAACCTCCCAGTTTTTTTGGCAAGCCCCTTTACCCTTACACCTTAAGTTGGCCTATGTATCAGGAGTATCCTATTACCCTTTGATGGCATCCGGTTCGATTGTTTATGCCGCCCAAATTATTACGATGATTTTCTTTTTGTCGGCGGATGTAAAATGGTACAACCTCTATATTTGGCTACCCCAGGTGTTGTTGCAATATATCATTATGCCCAATTGGAACCATGCCAGTTGGGGTATTGCACCGTTAAAGTCCGCTACGGTTTTTCGCTTTGCTTATATGGTGGCCTACATTGATTTAATTCGACAACAAACGGAGGCCTGGATACCCAGTGGCAGTTCCACCAAGTCCCAGCGCTTTGTCATCTTCCGAGGCTTGATTGTGGTTGAGGCCCTCACGTTAATCTTCTGTTTGGCCAATCTTCCCAATGCCCATTTTATTCCCTTGGCCACCACTGCGAGTTTGGGGGTTTATTTACTTTGGGTGGTGGGTATTGAGGCGTTTGGTGAGTTGGTTCCCCAGGGGTTGCGTCAGGTTTTTGTTAAGGGAGAAGAGCAAACTTAAGGGAAAGCTTAAACCAACCTTAAGCTTGAGTACCGATGTTTGGGTTGGTTTTGCTTGGGTTAGTGAATTTTCACCATTATTGATGGTGCGACAGCAGGAATTTATGTTGGTTTCTCTTCTCGATTCATGATACTGTTCAATTACTCAAAATACAGACTTCTTTGAGTGATGTTAGGTTCCCCTGGTAGAGTCGTAGATTGTTTTTGCTACAACAAGTTCAAGATAGTATCACAGAGATTAATTTAATAATGGTTCAAAAGTTTACGCGGCCGTTCATCTGCTTTCTCTTAGCGGCCCTACTATGGATTCCCGTGGGTGGTAATGCCTATGCGGCTGAAGAATTCACAAACGTAGCGCTGAATAAATCAGCCACTAGCCGTACTGCGTACAGTAATAATTTTGCTACTTATGGTGGCAGTAAAGCTGTGGATGGTCTATTCACAACACAGATCGGCCAATTTTACGTCAGTCTTTCTAATAGTGGTGCTGATCAATGGCTGCAAATTGACCTAGAGGATACGCAATATATCGATCGACTTGAAGTTTATCCAGATACCCGATCCACAAACACGAATGAGCTACTCAATGGTTTTATCTTGATTTCAGACCAGCCATTTCCCTGTAATTCCTCCCTTGAAGCAGATATAGAGCAGACAAATCAAGGAGGCTGGAAGACCTTGATCGAGGATGTGAGCACTGGCAATCCACTCGTTTTTAATGTGGGTCACTTTGGACGTTATGTTCGCCTACGTGTACCCGATATCCAACAATGCCTATCTATTATAGAGCTAGAAGTGTACGGTGCTGAGAGTAGTCCTGAGACGATCGTTAATATCTCCGCCACAGAAAACTACAGCAAAGCCACCGCCGTTACGCGAACTCTCTTTCCTGGTAGCTACACCATTAGTCTGATTGGCAGCGACACCGAAGGTGCCGAGTATGACGCTTGGGTCTACAAAGCCGATACGCCCCTAGCTGGCTGTCGCCTTGATGGGACCTGTAAGTATGATGGTTGGATCAATCGCTACTACTACTATGGTACGACCTACACCGAGGTTCCTGAAACGGCTTTCTATGCCTGTAAGGAATATGCTTCACGGCCTGAGAACAAGCCTGCGGATCAAACCCTTTTGCTGGAGGAAGAAACTGAGGTGTTGTTCTATCTCAATGATTCTAATCCCAGTAACAACACGGGTGGGATTTCTCTCCTTGTCTCCCCTAACTAGAGCTAACAGTTTGAAGTTGGTTTGATTAAAGGATTTGCGATCGTCCATCTCAACCTAAGGTGGGCGATCGTTTGTTTTTTGGAGAGTTTCGATCGTCCATTTGACCGAGGAGGTAGATCGTTTGTTTTGTGCAGGGTTCACCGAACCAAGTATTTAGCTTAACCTGTGTCTGGGGAATAGCTTTACCCCTGATTGACTGACAAAACCCTTGAAATGCTGATTCTCCCGTAGGTTGGGTTAGCGATAGCGTAACCCAACAAAAGCCTGACTGGTGTTGGGTTTCGTTGCCTCAACCCAACAAAAGCCATGATCTTTTGTCAGTCAACCAGGCTTTACCCTGGCGAACCCAGGTTTACTACAATTTTACAGTACTAGAAACCATATGAAATGTTGACAATTGGATCATTGATAGGAGAATTATATCTCTCTATGTAAAATTTTATTACGACATTCAACATTTATGGGAACCATTATGTTGTTTTGTATCTTCCATTCATGATGTTATTCTATATCATGATAATTTTAGATCACTCAGAACATAGATTGATTTTCAGGAAGCTGATGTAAACTGCATCTTTCCTGGGTCTTTCCGCATTCATTGAGTAACCTAAGGTGTTGCAAACATCATAGGTTTTATTGAGATTTATTGTTGGTGCAACAAGTTCTGAATAATATCAGGAAGATTAAAAATGGTTCAAAAATTTACGAGACCGTTCATCTGCTTTATCTTAGCAGCTCTGTTATGGATTCCTATAGGTGGTTTCGGCAATGCCTATGCAGCTGACGACTTCACAAACTTAGCTCTGCAGAAAACGGCTACGAGCCGTACCACATATGGCAGCTTAGCTCCCAGCTATGCTGTAGATGGCGGTACAAGTAGATACTATTGCAGTGCTCAGGCTAGCGGTGATCAATGGCTACAAGTTGATTTAGGAGACAGCTACTATATTGATCGCATTGAACTTTTGCCAGAACATGGTTACCGCAACGCTCTAACCAATTTTGATCTGCTCATTTCAGACCAGCCGTTTTCAAGCACTTCTTCTATAGAAGAGGACAGAGCACAGGCAAACCAGGGGGGCTGGCAAACCTTCTTCGATGGCGTGATTGCCACCGGCCCAGGCGTTTTTGCTGTAGACCACTTTGGACGTTATGTTCGGATCCGTACACCTAATGTCAACGGTTGGTTCACAGTTGATGAGATAGAAGTGTACGGTGCTGAGAGTAGTCGTGAGACGATCGTTAATATCTCCGCCACAGAAAACTACAACAAAGACACCGCCGTTACGCGAACTCTCTTTCCTGGTAGCTACACCATTAGTCTGATTGGCAGCGACACCGAAGGTGCCGAGTATGACGCTTGGGTCTACAAAGCCGATACGCCCCTAGCTGGCTGTCGCCTTGATGGGACCTGTAAGTATGATGGTTGGATCAATCGCTACTACTACTATGGTACGACCTACACCGAGGTTCCTGAAACGGCTTTCTATGCCTGTAAGGAATATGCTTCACGGCCTGAGAACAAGCCTGCGGATCAAACCCTTTTGCTGGAGGAAGAAACTGAGGTGTTGTTCTATCTCAATGATTCTAATCCCAGTAACAACACGGGTGGGATTTCTCTCCTTGTCTCCCCTAACTAGAGCTAACAGTTTGAAGTTGGTTTGATTAAAGGATTTGCGATCGTCCATCTCAACCTAAGGTGGGCGATCGTTTGTTTTTTGGAGAGTTTCGATCGTCCATTTGACCGAGGAGGTAGATCGTTTGTTTTGTGCAGGGTTCACCGAACCAAGTATTTAGCTTAACCTGTGTCTGGGGAATAGCTTTACCCTGGTGAACCCAGGTTTACGGGAGTTTTACAGTATCAGGAACCATTATGTTGTTTTGTATCTTCCATTCATGATGTTATTCTATTCATGATAATTTTAGATCGCTCAAAATACAGATTGATTTTCAGTGAAGTTGATGCAAACTGAACCTTTCCTGAGTTTTTCCGTATTCATTGAGTAACAGAAGGTGTTGCAAGCATCGTAGATTTTGTTGAGATTTATCGTTCGTACAACAAGTTCAGATCGAATTAGGGAGATTAAAAATGGTTCAAAAGTTTACGAGACCGTTCATTTGTTTACCATTATAAAATGGTAGCAAAAAATAAGAACAAAATCAACTCGGTTCTAGATCCCCTGCTCCTTGAGTGCGACATTTTTGCCAAAACTAGTTACCAATGGTGCCAGATTGGCGGTGCGTTACGGGACGATGCTGGTGGCGAAATATTGCTTAACAAAAAAATGAGTAAAAGCATTGACGATATGGTTAGAGTTGGGAACTAAGAGGAGAAAGAGCAATGCTTGATGTCAAGCCCATCGGTGCCAGTGTTCCTTAAGCTTACTCGTCGGGTAGCCCTAGCAGCATTTCCCCAAGGGCTAGCTGCTGTTGGTTATTTTCTACAAAAACATTGCAATATCTACAAAGATGAGTTAGACTTTAAGCATAGATTTAATTCCATTAAAGATACTTTGTAACTTAAATTAAAGCCGATAACCAAGGTTTTGGTAGTTACGTTAATTGTCCAGAGTGGAGTTTCATTTATGCGCTAAGCCGGGCTTCGTCTGGGTTTAGCCTTGGGAGATACCCCCTGGCTGCGAGAGCAGCTTGCATTAGTGAGCCAAGATCCGCCTTTGGTAGATTTTGGTAGCTAAAAAGTATCGGAACCTTTATATCTGGCTCAGGGATGAACTCGGAGAGATTTATCACGATCAATACTTTGCGGACTTGTATAGCAGCCAGGGAAAGCCAGGGATTAGTGCAGGACAATTAGCCCTGGTCAGCGTGATGCAATTTCTGGAAAACTTACCAGACCGTCAGGCGGCAGATGCAGTCAGAGGTCGGTAGAACAGGAAATATGCCTTGGGTTTGGAGGAACGAAGATAGTGGCTTTGACCATACAGGCAAGCGTGAATTTCGCAATCGTTTGGTAGACGGAGGTGCAGGAGACAGACTATTAAATCAGTTACTCAGCCAACTCAAAGCAGGGGGATGGATTAAGGATAGAGTTAAACAACGCAGTGACTCAACCCAAGTGCTCGCAACCCTGCGAGAATTGAACCGTCTTGAAGCGGTCGGGGAAATGCTCAGAGCGACACTCAATGAAATTGCCCTGACCAAACCAGACTGGTTGCTTGCGTTGGGTAGACCCTGAGTGGTTTGAGCGTTATGGTAAAGTCATAGACGATTATCGTCTCCCCAAAAAGCAGCTCATAAGCACTGCCTTAGGGGAGCAAATTGGCCGTGACGGGATGAAATTGCGCTTTGTGTCTGTGGCTTGAGGGAACCCCAAAGTACCTACGCCGTTTACCCAAGGTTGAACAACTGCGTCAATATTGGGTCTATCAGTATTATGAAGACCCACGGACATATCAAACTCCGCCCACTCAAAGACATGCCATCCCCCGGAGAGCGTTTGAGTTCCCCCTATGAAAGTGATGCTCGGGTTGGGACGAAGCGCTCAAAGTCTTGGACTGGATATAAGGTACAAGAAGCGTGAAACCTGTGAAACGGATCAAGTTCACTTGATTACTCATGTCGAAACCACTCCAGCTCAAGTCCAAGATGTAGAACAAACTGCTATTATTCATCAGGCTTTAGCACAAAAATCTTTGTTACCGAGCCAACATTTTGTGGATGCAGGCTATGTAGATGCGCAGCTGCTCGTCACAAGCCTTAACGATTATGGCATTGAGCTAATTGGACCTGTTAGGCCAGACACCAGTTGGCAAGCGACTCGTGAAGATGCCTATGACTGTTCTCGCGCATGTGATTGACTGGCAGAATCACCAGGTCACTTGTCCTGAGGGACATCAAAGCCGCACTTGGCGAGAACGTCTTGATCATCGTCGAGATACGCCCATTAAAACCCATCGAGTTTGCTAAATCCATATGCCCTTGATTGTCCCGTACGAGAGTTGTGTACTCGCTCCCCCAAGGCTCCCCGGACTTTGACCTTACAACCTATAGCTCAGCCAACTTGCTTTACTACAAGCCCGTCAGCAGCAAGCCTCACCACAATGGTGGGAATATTACGGCCTCCGGGCAGGGATTGAAGGAACGATTTCTCAAGCTGTTACTGGCTTTGGTATCCGACACAGCCGCTACCCTTGGACTAGCCAAAACCCATTTGCAACATGTCATAACTGCAACGGCTATCAATCAAAGCGCGTCTGTTTGCTTGGGTTAAAGGGATTCCTCTCGCTGCTACTCGCATTTCTACCAATGAGCTCTAAATACTGTCCCAGGCTAATGTTAACCACAATATTAAGTACTATAAAGTACTGTTGCACAATATTTCGCCACCAGCATCACAAAGTGTAACGCACCTCTTTAAATTATCAGTAATGGGATGGCTTATCCTAGGATTAATACTCCCATGGTAAAATCTACAACTATTAGATTTTAATTGAGTCCTACATCCATGATTGAATCACTATAATGGATGTAACGCCATAACAATCATAGAAACAAAAGCCCATGGAAGTTACCTTTGATCTACCTGATGAAGTAGTAACTCAGCTTCAACCCTTTTGTGATCAGCTACCTGAAATCCTAACCTTAGGATTGCGAGAATTTAATGCTATTCCTCAAGAAGGTTTTTCCGGTATGGCTGAAGTTTTGGAATTTTTGGCAAGTCTCCCTACAGAATCAGCTATTATTGCTCTACGGCCCTCAGAAGCCTTACCATCTCAGCTATCTATCCTCTTAGAGAAAAATCGGACAGTGGGTTTGACTCCAGCAGAAGAACAGCTCTGGCAACATTATCAATATTTAGAGCATATTATCAGAATCGCCAAAGCTAGGGCATTTTTGAAGCTAAAGAAAACTGAGGCTCAATGAGCAAAACCAGCAGGGATTTTCAAGCAGCTGTACCAGCCCATAACTTTGTTTACTACCTCCCGTTGATTAGCTGACGGCTGACCACTGTTCGCGTAGCGTGGCCATTCGCGTAGCGTGGCCATAGGCCAAGGTCTTTAGCTGAATGCTTACATTCCCTCGATTGTGACACAAGAGGGTTAAGTTGGCATTCGGAAGTTGTCTTGACATTGACCATTATAGTATCAATAATGATACTATGGGTGAACAGATGGCTCGAATAAACGATATTGTTGCCGCTATGCGGCATAACCCCTGTGATGTTCGTTTTGCTGATTTAGTTAAAGTCTGTACTCATTATTTTGGTGAAGCTAGGCACAACAAAACCTCTCACCTTGTTTATAAGACGCCGTGGAAAGGGAATCCTCGTGTCAATATTCAAAAGGGAAAGAGTGGAAAGGCTAAAGTTTATCAAGTTCGTCAAGTCTTAGAGGCTATTGAGAAGTTGGAGGACAGTAATGAAAGTTAATCACCAACACTATACTTACAGCATTACATGGTCAAAAGAAGACGGGGAGTTTGTGGGATTGTGTGCAGAATTTCCCAGTCTATCTCACCTTGACACATCTCTGGTAGCTGCTTTAGAAGGCATTAGTAATTTAGTCGCAGAAGTCCTCGAAGACATGGAAACCTCTGGAGAAGCTATTCCACAACCTCTTGCCGAGAAAAAATATAGTGGTAAATTTCAAATACGAATTCCACCGGAGCAACATCGTTCATTGGCAATAAAAGCCGCTGAGTCTGGAGTAAGTCTTAACCGTTACATAAGTTTGAAGCTATGTAGCTAGGGATTCGAGCATCATATTGAAGAGATGAAAAAAACTAGAGGAAGAGTATCACGGAATAGACTTAACACAAAAGACGACTGTCGATACTTCAGATTGCCTTGAAGAAGAAGAATTGTACTACGACGGTTATTTAGACGAATACAGAACTTTGTTTTAAGTCACCGGCTTGACCTAGCCTATGAATGCTTCCCATTTAATCAGCTATCCAAACTTTTCTGATAATCTAAGTTAAGAAATAGAAGTATATTACCAATGGTAATCCCGATTACGATAAATTGGGGTAAAATTACTGAAAGTAAATCACCCCAAAAATTTTTCATAAAAGGAATACTAGTTAAGACACTATTCAAGATAAATTGTAAGGCTAAAGCAATCAAGCCACCTAGAAAAATGAAGAAGAATACTTTCCACCAATTGCCTTCAACTCGTGAGCGACTGTAATCGAAAGCGTCTTTTCCCCTTTGGTCTCGCAGAATACAAGTTAGCCCATAGTATTGATTATTTACCGTATAAACTATACCTGGGATTATAAGTAGCATAAATCGGATAAAATAGTTAATACTAAATATCAAAACCAAGCCAAGTAGAGGAAGTAAATTTGAAACTATTTTTTGGACTGCACTCTGATAACTGGTATCTCTTCCATGAAGATAATTTTCTGTAATCAGGGCTAGGGCTATATAGTAAATGAAACCTACTAAAGCTACAACCATCGAAAAAACTATAAAAAAGGCCAGAAATAATCCTGAAGGGTTATTTTGTTTTTCAGGGTTTAAAGCTGATAAAATTATCAGCAAAGGCAAATAGATTGTACAAAACAACAGTAGGATAGGCTTCAAGTTTTTTAGATAAACATCAAACCCCATTGAGATTAATTCGATGAATCCAAGTTTTCGGCTTTGAAGTTCAGATAGACTACTCATGGTGACGGCTCCATCACTAGAACGACACAAGTTGCGACTGTAAAGCCAACAGCCACCCTATATGCCTCAATGTGACGCTTTATAGTTAGTTGTCATAGCAGTTTCGCCTACA
This sequence comes from Moorena sp., assembly GCF_982860115.1. Classification (NCBI taxonomy): domain Bacteria; kingdom Bacillati; phylum Cyanobacteriota; class Cyanophyceae; order Coleofasciculales; family Coleofasciculaceae; genus Moorena; species Moorena sp. Next base: position 5,894 of record NZ_CEYLVT010000172.1, on the reverse strand, counting down.
GTTTTATTAATATAATTAATTGTAGTCATAAATTATAGTTATACCTGTTCTCATAGTAATGAGGTAAACAGGATTTTTTCCGACTCCCGACTCCTGTTCCCCTCCTGGGAGGGGTTAAGGGTGGGTTCCGACTCCCGCGCAACCCTACGACTGTCTACCTCACCTATTTGAGAAATGCTAGATCATACCGGTGGTCGGCACACTACTCCCAGACAAAACCCATGCCAATCATCTAGTCCAATGGCATGAGCTGCTTCTTGATTGACCTTTGTAGGTTTCTGCTGAACACTTAACTTTCTAAACTTGATATAAGCCAACAATTAACAGCCGACAACCAAAGAGAGGTCTTCTGTCTGATGGAGTTATACAAACCTGGGCTTGCCCCTGACGATCCCTTGAGAAAAAGAAAACGGTTTAACCAAGCCTCCCTAGGTTTAGTCTCTACTCTAAGTTTTCCAGTGATTGTTAGTACTGCTGACGCCATGCTCAAGTCAGCAGAAGTTACCCTTGTGGGTTATGAAAAAACTGGTAGTGGTCACTGCACTGCCATTGTGCGGGGAGCGATCGCTGAGGTCAGAATTGCTGTGGAATCGGGTAAGGATTATGCTCAACGAGAGGGTGAGTTGCTGTCTTCGACAATCATTGCGCGACCACTTCCGAACCTGGAAGTGATATTTCCCATCGGTGTTCACCTACTCGATCAAGTTAATCAAAATCATCGTAGCCGGGTCAGTAATCATGCCCTAGGTCTTTTAGAAACCAGGGGATTGCCCGCAATGGTTGGGGCCTCGGATGCCATGCTCAAAGCTGCCAATGTACAGCTTACTGCCTACGAAACCATTGGGGCGGGTTTATGTACTGCCATTATTCGGGGTCGTGTGGCAGATGTAGCCGTTGCTTTACAAGTTGGAATGGCTGAAGCCCAGCGTATTGGTGAACTAACCGCTGTGACAGTGATTCCTAGACCTCTTGAAGATTTAGAGAAAAGCTTGCCAGTAGCGACTTGCCTGATTGAGGAGCAACCACAACCGTTGAGAATACCAGTTAATGTAAAGGAAGCAGAAAAAGAACTTGTAGAACTACCAGATTTAAGAAACTTACCCATACGTACCAAAGATTCATAATAGCTACCATGGAAAAAAGTCCACCATGAACACCATGAAACTCTCTTTTCCCCATTCCCCACTCCCTACTCCTGACGTTAAAGACTGTCAAAGACTAAGATCTATATCCTTATAGGAGTAATATCATTGAAGCAAGCCACATTGCATCAGTTAAGGGTCTTTGAAGCAGTCGCTCGGCACCACAGCTTTACACGAGCTGCAGAGGAACTGTTTCTCACCCAACCCACTGTCTCTATGCAGGTGAAGCAGCTAACCAAAGTTGTTGGTATGCCTCTGTTTGACCAGGTAGGTAAGCGCATCTACCTGACCCAGGTTGGTGAGGAACTAGTTAAAACCTGCCGGGATATCTTTGAGAATTTAGACCAGTTTGAGATGAAAGTGGCAGATCTCAAAGGTTTAAAACAGGGGCGTCTGCGCTTAGCAGTGATTACAACTGCGAAATATTTTATTCCTCGTTTACTAGGTCCGTTTTGCCAGCGTTATCCAGGCATTGATATTTCTCTCCAAGTCACCAACCACGAATACATCCTTGGTCGTCTCAGTGATAATCTAGATGACCTATACATTATGAGTCAGCTTCCGGAAAACCAGGAGACCTGCTATAAACCAGTCCAAGAAAACCCCCTGGTTGTGATCGCACGGGTCGATCATCCTCTAGCTCAGGAAAAAAATATCCCCCTCAAGCGTATAGCTCAAGAAACCTTTATTATGAGGGAGCCTGGTTCGGGAACACGCAAAGCTGTACAAAAACTGTTCGATCACCACCAGATTTCCCCAAAGGTGCGGCTGGATTTGGGGAGTAATGAGGCAATCAAGCAAGCGATCGCAGGGGGGTTAGGAATTTCTATATTATCTCGTCATACCTTAGTCCTCGAAGGGGTTAACTCTGAGCTGGTGGTTTTGGATGTAGAACACTTTCCCATCGAGCGTTACTGGTATGCTGTCTATCCACGTAGCAAACAACTATCGATTGTTGCTGGTACTTTTCTAGATTATCTATTGGGTTCAGAGCCACTAATTTGCGAAAAATAACATTGCTCAATAGCGCAAGCAAACCAGCTGTATCCTCCTTTTGAGGGAACAGCTGGCTATTGTGCTTTTGTGCAAAGCTACTATTGCTCTATTCGTTGACGTGCGATTTATTGAGATTTATTCAAATAATTTTGAGCTTGTTTGAGAGCGATCGCACCAATATTGTAAGCTACCCAGCCTAGTGCTAGGAGTAAAGGCAATAAGACTATTAATAGACGTAAATCCATGGTTCTAGTGTCCTCCCTATAATGCTTGAATTGAAACTCCCCGGTCATTAGACGCGGGGATTAGTTAAGAATCCGCAATCGAATCTTACAGGCGTAGTCAATGCGCCCCTACTGAGTTCCACTTGGTCAATGCCAAGGGTTCCCGCTAATTTTTTGTTGGTTATGCTTTCTAGGTACTACCACGCTTGCCAGTGGGGTAAGCTCTGCGATCAGCAATTATTTACCCGTTCACAAGAGGTCAGACCCGTGGCGAATTTAATTCGCCGACGGAAAGCGCACCTGAGGAATAACGCAATGCAATCTTTGTTCGCGTAGCGTGGCATTTTGGCCAGGGTCGGCATTTCTCCGGTACTAGAATCGCTTCATAACGTAGGCGTTTACCATTACTCACTTTACCAGTTTAGCTTTCATGACGGCAGTTAAAACTGCCGCGTCGCGTTTCCTGCCCGGATTAAAATCACCGGGCTACCAAGCTCCCGCGTTTTTCCGTGTTTTTACGAAAAAATTTGGGTAATCGCGCCCCGTCCTTATAGGACGGCTTTTTTTTTAAACAATGCCCTTGACAGTTTGTACTAGGTATGCTAGCCTCAAAGTCTAAACAACAGACTAAAAAACTAGATAAATACTATCTAACCATAAGTAGGCAACGTAAAAAATATGTATCAGATACATATTGCGTAATTTGGTCTAACGACTTAAACGTCTATGAAAAGTTTAGATAAAAAAAAGTATCTATCTATATAAAAAAAGCGATGCAGTCGCAAATGGGGGTTCCCCCCATTTGCGACTGCATCAAGACAAGGTACGGTGGGGCACACCGAAACCTAGGTCATAGACCAAACACGCTCATGGAGAATTGCCCTCTACCTTTCCTGGCTCCGGCCTGGTTAGGCAAGGCAGCTCTTTGAAGTGAGAATCCCCTTCCTTATAGGGCGGGGAGTGTCAAATATATAGTCGCACCTATGGGTCAATTTTTTTGGCTCTTCCGTACTTGTTATGCTAAATCAACACTTTCTTGATGCAGCGCGGTCATGGGGGAAATCCCCTTTGGCGGCGCTGCATCGCTTGGCAAAGGGACTTCGGAGCAGGGACTGAGGCCGTAGGCCACGCTACGCGAACGGAGCAGGGGGAAGAGGCTGTATTCAGAAAATTTGATTAGTTAAATAGCCTCATACCCTTTACACAGTGAGCTTTTTGAGTTTTTTTAAGTGGAAATTTAGCATAGCAGGTACTGAAGAACCATTTTTTTTAGTTAATTTTTCAGTAACCTGATCACCCATTTTTTCAAGACCTTGGACGCTTCTTGGATAAACCTAACCAAACTTAATCAAAAATCCCCACAATTGACTAATTGGTAAGGAATCGGGAAAAAGCGATACAGGGCTTTTGTAATAATGTTTTTCTCAATTATTGTCCACTGTTGCCTGATTGGACGTTCCCTGTTCCGGGTTTCGGGCAACGGCAGGGAAGTATTATATTAAACTAAATCCTAAATCTGTGCCTTTACCTGCATGAACTAGAGCCAACTTTTCATAGTGCCGTGCATGTTCAATCAGTTCAGCGGCTTGAGCCTCCGAAAGATCCCGTAATTTTTTGGCAGGGACACCGACTACCAGGGACAGGGGAGGAACGTCTTTACTAACCACAGCTCCAGCGCCCACGATACTACCATGACCGACACGAACCCCATCGAGTACCACTGCTCCAATACCAATCAAGCTACCCTGTTCAATATATGCTGAATGAATTACAGCGCGATGACCAACAGTGACATGGTCTTCTAAAACTGTTGGCTTGCCGGGATCTCCGTGCAAAATTGCGCCATCTTGAATATTAGTGCGATCGCCAATCTCAATGCGCTCCACATCACCTCTGACTACAGCACCATACCAAATGCTAACTCCTGCAGCTACGGACACCTGACCCATAACTACAGCATTAGGGGCAACAAAGGCAGCAAGAGAAAGATCTGGGGGAGGCCAAAAAGATGTCAGTATTGGGGTTTGAGGTAGGGGATAATCCACAATTAATCAGAATAGGGAGATAATGGTAATTAATACCTTAGGTTTTACATAGGTTTTACAGTGGGGTCACTTAGACCAACACTAATAAATACCCAGTTATAATGATGGAGCCATTAGGTAATAGCATATACCTCTAAGGCACTCCCTAGCATTTAATGATTGATTCTAGCTTGCAGTACCCGATATTCGGTTCAGAAATAAAATGTCCTCACTGCCGTCAGATAATTCCGGCATTGACGTTGACTGACACTTACTTGTGTCCGCGTCATGGTGCGTTTGAAGCCAACCCAAAAACTGGGGAACTGATTCATTTACAATCTGGGCGTCACTGGCGTCTATGGCAAGATAAATGGTACCGACAGCACACTCATCCTGATGGAATTCGCTTTGAGATTCACGAAGCCCTAGACAAGTTATACACTGAAGGATATCGGGCAACACGGGTAATTATTGCCAGTCGTTATCGGGATTTAGTGAGTGCCTACCTAGAGCGCAGTACCCCCTGGCGAGGGAACTCAGAGTCAGGCAAACCAAGGTTGTATGGCTTGCCGGTAGAATTTAGCCCAGAACCTGAGGAAGAACCTTGTTGGGAAGTGATCAATTTTGATTTGGAAAAAGAACCTGGGGTACCTGTGCGCTACCCTTATTTCCGATTGTTTTAGTGATTGGTGATTGGTCACCACGTGATTAGTGATTGGTGATCACGTGATTTTAGTACATCTGTTGTTGGTTAGAAAAAACAAAGGGTAAAGGAAAAAGGCCAAAGGACAAAACCCATGCATCACGCTTCGATTCGCACAGCCAATATTCATCGCGCGATCGCATTTTATGAGAAGTTAGGATTCACGGTATGTGAACGCTTCACTACTGGCATGACTCTAGCGTGTTGGCTGAAGGGACTGGGGGGACGCTTGGAACTGATCCAAATTCCTGAACCATTACCAGCACCAGATGCCTTTGGGGATGAGCATTATGTGGGATATTACCACGTATCTTTTGACCTAACTGATAGCGCTACTGACTTGCCAAGTTGGTTAGAGTCCTTGAAAGAAAGTTTTAAAGAGGCTTCTGAGCAGAACCCAGAGCAGTTTCAACCGTTGAAGGTTCTGTTGGAACCTACCCAACAGATGATCGGTAATCATGTTTATGAGGTAGCCTTTATCGCTGATACTGATGGTTTACCGTTGGAATTTTTGTATCTGCTAAAAACCCAGACATAGCTAGACACCGGTTTGAGGCAGTCGGGAGTCGGGAGCGGTGCGACCCGTGGCGAATTTAATTCGCCTACGGAAAGCGCACCGAGGGAGTCGGGAGTAGGAATGCCCTGAAAAAAAAATTACTAGTCTGTCTAGCTGTTTTTACCATAATGAGGTACAAAAATTTTGCCCTGTTCCCTCTTACCCTCCTGGGAGGGGTTAGGGGTGGGTTACTCTTTCCTGTTCCCTGTTCCCTGTTCCCTGTTCCCTGTTCCCTGTTCCCTGTTCCCT
>NZ_CEYLVT010000171.1:0-16228 GCF_982860115.1 Moorena sp. | reverse complement strand
GGAATGGGCATCTTGGTGGAATGGGCATCTTGGTGGAATGGGCATCTTGCCCGTTTCCTGCCGCAACTGCTCCCTGCTCCCTGCTCCCTGCTCCCTGCTCCCTATTCCCTGTTCCCTGCTCCCTAAAAGTAATCAAATCCACTTTGTCCACCTGAGTGCCCAAACTTTTTCAACACCATAAAATGGGCTTAATAGTAGTGTGAGGGCAACCCATACTGGTCCGACTATGTATAACCAAAGACGGCTACGATGACGTTTTATAAAACGCTCCAAGGGATAACGTAGTCGTCTATGCCAATAGGTTAGAGGGATTAATTCTTTGGTGTAAGTTTTGTAGATTTGCTCTAATTCATAGGTGGCGTTTACACCAGCGATGCTGGTTTTATTGTCACCACTTACTGGAGCAATGCTTAGCACCTCTTCGATAACGCACCAGCGCACACCACGGGAGTAGAAATAATTAAATAGCTCAATATCCATGGTGTACTCATAGCTTTCATCTAATGGTTGAGGTCGATCAAGCAGCTTGCGCCGATAAAAGCAGCTAGGTTGGTGAATGGGAGAAGCAACAGAAATTAAGTCAATTTGTTTGAGTGTAGGAGCTTTGATGTAGATCTGGTTTTCTGCATCCAATATCATCGGTCGTGACCCTAATCCTAAGGGCAAGAGTCGCCCAAACAGGGTCATCCAAAAATTAGCTCCTTTCAGTGGTTGACCTAAATTTTTAGTCCTATATTGAATTTGACTGCGACCAACTAAGACATCAATATCAGGTGACTCGGCAAAGTATTTGCCCACTGTGTGCAAGGAATTTGGTGCTAGGAGGTCGTCACTGCACAGCCAATTAACGATATCACCATGACACTTAGCAAAACCTTTATTAATTGCATTAGATTGACCACTGTCTTTTTCACTAACCCACCAGGTAATGTATGGTTCAAACTGCTTAATTACTTCGACACTGTTGTCAGTGGAGCCGCCATCGACTACAATAATTTCTAGCTTGGGATAATTCTGATCAATTAAGCTTTCCAAGGTGGCACAGATAGTTGATCCGCTATTATAATTAGGAACAACTATCGAAATGCTCGGAAGTTCTGCTAGGGGAGGGTCTTCTTGTTCATCAATGGTACTTTCCTCTGAATTTTTCATGGTTTACTCTACCGTTTACTTTACTGAAATAATTTACAGGGTTTTTCATAGCTATGAGCTACACAGGATTTTTTTACTCTTACCTCTTTCCTGTTCTGACTTCCAAAGTCCCTACTCCCTACTTCCTGTTCCCTAAAACTCACTAAGTGGCGATTCTTGACAATTCGACTCTGGTAAACAGCTGCCGAAAGAGCGGTTGATACGTATAGAGTCCACACGATGTCTTCGGCAAGGATTGATGGGTCTAGGCTAAGGTTAACAATACTGAAAAATACTAGGTAGAGAAACATCCAGAAAAATTCTAGTTTTTTGGTGACGCTTAGGACTTGAATTGTCTTAAATAAGGCGATCAATAAACTCAGCACAAAAAGGAAAATACCTAAAAATCCAAGTTGCAGAGCTAACTCAAGATAACCACTATGAGCATTACCATATCCTCGATGGGCAAGCCATGTAGAGTTTATTACAGAGTAGCCAGCGTCGGAAGACCAGAATCCTTCAAAACCGTAACCTAGCCAAGGTCGTTCTAAAATTTTATCAAATACTAAAGTCCAAATCGGTAAACGCCCGTTCAATTGTAGATCTTTGCCTAAAATATCAACTAGGATGAATTCCAGGTTTACTAACATTAGTATCGATGCCACAAAAGCCAGGAGTGCTGAGACCATGTAAAGAACAGTTTGTAACTTATAGTGCTGTTTTACAAAGTTGTGAAGGGGCAGCAGGGTAATCATAACTAAAAAGATGAGCAATGCTGATTTTCCCTGAGAAAGCAGGAGCATCAAAACAGATAAGCTAAATCCCACCCACCCTACCCAGCGATATTTCCGGTGGTTGAGGATGCTCAATAACGAAATTATGGCATTTAGGGTCATCAGACGAGCTAAATGATTTTTATGCCTAAAGATACCCTGAGCGGGAGCGTCCCCTAAGCCATGAGCTAAAGTGACTAATAAGCTTAAAATCGCCACTATACCTAGCACCCATGCCACAAGACGCATTTGCTCCTTAGGGTTATAGCGAACTGCTAAGTATGCTCCGAGGGCAGTTGCACGTAAGACGGCTCTAAGTAATTCTGGAATACCGGGAACGGCAGACCATCCCACGGACCACACAGCAGTCCCGACTAAGCATAGTAACGGTATATCTCTTGTAAAAACATAGGCAAATCTTTTCCATCGCCAAAGAATTAAAAAAAACAAGATTAGATAGCTACCAACTTTTAAAAGCTTAAGTAGAGGACCGGGAAAATCAAGAAACATGCCAGAAAATAAGCATATTCCAATCAAAAATGGTTCTAATCTGAGTAAAAAAAAAGTTATTAACTGATTAGTAGATAACCTTTTTAAATTTATCATGAATTATCTAGTATTGAGAGTTATATAACCCTATTGATATCAGTGATACTATATTTTCTAGTAATGATAGTTATACTCCGGATAAAATTTCATTAAAAAGAGATAAGTAGCGTCTTGCTTGAATTTCTAAGGTAAATTCTTTTTCTACTTTTTCGCGGGCGCGGTAGGATAATTTCTGATGTCGTTCTGTGTTCTCTAGCACCCAAGCAATTCCTTTAGCTAGAGCTTCAATTTGGTAAGGTTGGGCTAAATAACCGTTTTTCTGGTGCTCAATCAGATCGGGCATCCCGCCAATGTTGAAGGCGACGCAAGGAGTTCCACATGCGATCGCTTCCATGACTGTGTTGGGCAAGTTATCTTGAAGGGAAGGGCAAACAAATACATCTGCTGCTCCATAGACTAGCGCTAGAGAGAGATCATCGCTGAATGTCCCTAAGTAATGAGCGTTAAAACCAAACTCAGGTGGATGGTCTGGCCGAGAGTCACCAAAAATAACTAACTCTAGTTGATCTCGCCATCCGGATTGGCTCAGCTCTTGGAGCGCTGATTGTAACAATTGAAACCCTTTTCGTTTTTGACTAGTGGCATTTACTCCTCCAAATAAAATAAGTTGCTTATCCTGGGGTAAGTTAAGTAATTCTCGCGCTACCTGCTGATGGATGGGTCTGTACTTTTGAGTATCAATGCCATTGGGAATTAGCTCAATTCGCAGATCCTGGAAAAGGGAACTAGAACTGGCACATTTGGCTAACCATGAGCTGAGGGTGACAACTGTCAGGTCAAGATTTCGCCAAGCTTTGGCTTTGCGCTGCCATACCCAACGGGATAAATCCCAGTCTTTGCTGCTGTTAAGTTGAGGACAATTACCACAGGAGACTGTATAGCGATCGCAATCGTGATTGTAGTGACATCCCCCGGTGAATGGCCACATATCATGAAGAGTCCAAACAATCGGTCGTTTTAGTTTCCCAATGGTTTCAATTTGGACATAGCCAGCACAAATCCAATGGAGATTAATAATATCGGGCTTAAGTCGGGCAACTTTGGGAACAACTGCATCGGGAAACCACTGGCTAGAAAAGGTTTTATCTTCCCGTTGGGGGTAAAGTTTTTGAGGTAAAGCGCCAAAGGTCCATCTGCTCCTGGCTAGGCCCTGTGTCAACTTTTTTGTTGGTCCAATGACAGTTTGATCATCACTAAATTTTTCCTGCACTAGGATTTGGGAATCTATATTAATGCTTTGGAAACCTTGATGTAATCGATAGGCAGCACGAGCAGCTCCACCAGAGATATCGAAACTACTAACAATTAGAGTCTTCATGGTTTAATACCTTCCATGAACAGTGAATCAGGTTTACGCACTTTGCCCTCAAGCATATCTAGACCGTAGCTATTAAACTCTTGAATACGGCTTGAATCAGCACCACAAACGCGCACCTCTACAAATCCTGAGCGCTCCAGCAGTCGTCGTAAAGAAAAACGGTCATACATCCAATAATGAATTTCACCTGAATTCCGAAACAACCCGACTTCAAATGCTTGTCGTGCTTCATTCCCTGCGATCAGAGTCACTAGATATTTGGCAATACTAGTTCTGGGATTAAACTTCTTCAAGGTTTTGTAAAACCAATACCTATCCTTAGATGCTAGTCGCTCTATCCAGGATTTTTTTTCAGAGTTTTTATCCAAAAATAGATCAGCATTGCTACCGATACGAGATCTGATAAACTCTTTATTAGTAAGATGAGGATCAGCTAAATAACTAGCCATTTCACCACCTTTAATGTGGCGCACTGTCTGGTCATAAAGTTCTAACATTATCCAGTCATAGTTAGCATCTACTTCCGTAATACCAGACTCAACCTGTTCTAAAGTAGAGATATAATGTCTAGCTATTGATTCTAGATCAGGCACAACTGCCCTAATTATTCCCTGTGGCTTAAGAATGCGCCAACACTCAGCAATAAGTTGATCAGCATCATGCTGCTTGAGATGTTCTATTAGATGAGAACTATAGCAAGCATCAAAATAAGCATCAGGGTAGGGCAAGTTTTTCCTGATATCATGATTATGGATATGGGATGATTGTGGTGCTAAATCAACATTAGTCCACGCCGGATGATTAGAATATGTAGAGCCGCAACCTATATTTAGTAGTTTTAACATCAACCTAAGCTGGTTTTCATTTAAATTATGTCTGTGTCACAAAGCTGACGGCTGACAGCTGACGGCTGTTCGCGTAGCGTGCGCGTAGCGCATATGCTTACGTTGATTAAAATTGATTTTTCCATCTATTGATATTTTCTAGGGGTAAGTTTATTTTTGTTTCATAGGAGGAATCTATCCAATGTTTAATAGAGTCTATATCATCTCGTTTAATAACTGGAAGGTTAGTATCTTTATAAATTTCAGTAGCTCTGTTATCAATAGCAAGAATCAGTGCTCTTCTGCTGTGTTGTAATGCTCGAATGCCAGCATGTAATCGCGTACCTATATAATCCACATCACACCTAGATAAACACTGATCTAATGCTTTTAGGCTAGGTTTCAGATAGATAGCATTCTTGCCACAAAAGGATTGCATATAGTGATAATCCTTGGGCTGCTGAGTCCAGAAATAAATTTTTTGATAGTTTTGTGACAATACCTTGACTAGGTTGAAATCGAACTTTTCATTTTGACGATACTCAGTGAAGGTAACTAAAACGGAGTCTGACTTTTTTCGTGGTATATTGGAACAGTGTTCCTCTGTCAGAGTCCATAATGTCGGGCAAGAAGTATTAACTACGTTAGGGATGCCGATAGATTTTAATTTGTGCTCGGTATAGCTATCTCTAACCGAGTGGAGATAGGTATTACTGAGCAGCACTTTATACAAAACTCTTGTATAAAAATTAGGCTTTTTTTGATATTTCCACCAGCCCACACCCAACAAAATGATGTCATTAATAAATAGGGAATCCCACAGATTAACTTTCCATTGCTTATAGGAATTCATCTTCGATGATAAAAGATTTGTGCCCCCAATAATTTTGAGGTCACTCATCTTCATGTATTTATAGGAATTACTGGAAATTTTATCTTGAGTTTGAATCCGAATTAATAGGGGTTCATCAAAGGTTGTATCTATAATATTATCAACAGAGTCAATAATAATCTGATCGCCTAAGTTAGAACTGCAAATTGATGGATCTAAAAGGGAAATGACTTTCATACATTTTTAAGCAAATCTGAAAATGCTTAATAATTTAGTTAATTTAGAGCGTTTAATAAAGTTTTTAAAATAATTGTGATCATAATCTCTATCGACAGCGGTAAATTGGTTATAATTGATCGGGTAATTAAGACTTAGAGTTTTAAGTTCTGTTAGTTTGCTAGTTGCTGATACGGTATGAGTTGCCCCTTCCCCAAAACCAATATTTGAAATCAGGTTAACAGCAGGAACAATTGATAATCCAGACTGTGCAAGTCTGGCAAAGCTCCATCGGTAATCCCAAGCATCATACTTACCGTTTAGTGTAGAATCAAAGGATTTTTTACGGGCTTTGTAATGCTCGTTATTTGCTAAAACATCTCTGATCCGATTTTTGATATCAGGATTTGACCAAAGACTCATCGTGATATCATAATAATTCCATGCCCTTCGCCAAGAAGCCCAACCCCAAATTCCACCATAATAGGAGAAATGATAACTCTGACGATCAGATTTCCATTGACCTAGAAAGTTAGTCCCACTAACCATCATGACTCGCTCATCGTCTCGATATCGCTCTAACAGATTTTCACAAAATGGGAAAAAATCGGGATGGGGGAGACAATCATCTTCAAGAATAATTGCTTCTTCAACGGTGTTAAAAACCCAGTCTATTCCACTTGACACTCGCTGACAGCAACCCAGATTTATATCAGAGTAGTTTTCCAAAACCTCACAATCCCAATCGACGCGCTCAATAATTGCACGAGCTGCAGCACACTTTTCTGCTTCACCTGGTCGATCAGCACGGGGTCCATCAGCAATGACTAAAAGTTTGGGAGGTTTGGCTTGGCGAATTACTTCAAATACTCTCTCAGTAGTATCTGGTCGTTTGAAGATTATGAAGGCAACTGGAGTTTTCATCTCTATCTACATAATTAATATAAAAACTAGTATTTTTGGATAGCGACTTGCTAAATACTAGTTAAAATACTCTGAAGTTTCTCTGGGAGCTGATCAGTAGAGTGAAGACGTCTATAACCATCAAAATCCGGTTGCACTTCTTGGTTATAGTTATCCAGTTGACTACACAGCCGACCTATAGTATAAATACATTGCAGCACATCCCCTTCATTGATAGTTAAACCCAATTTAAATTTGCGCACTCTCTCTGCCATACAAAACTTGCTGCTCACAATCACAGGTTTTTCAAAGACTGCTGCTTTAGTTAGGATATTGCTACTGTGGGGGAAGTCATGATAGGCAGCAAATAAAATATGGCAAGTACTAACTAAAGCGTTGAATTTTGCTTCATCAGGAATACGCTGAAAATAAAAAAAGCAGTTAGGTAATTTTAGGTCAAGAAGAGTCTGTAGTCTTGCTTGCTCCTGGAAAGTGTAGCTCTGCTTGGATAACTGACCAGCGAAGACAAAAACATAGTCTTGTTTCACCATCTGCTGAGCAACTTCTAAAAGTGTCAGAACTCCTTTGCGCTGGGATTGTATCCCTAGTAATCCAATGATTTTTTTTCTTTTCGCTTTGGCTTGAATTTGTTTCACGATTGACCAATTAAAGTCTGGGGCTGACTCGTCGGTAAAATCGGGAAACGAAATTACTGTTTTGCCGTTGATTTTGCTTTGTAATTGCTTAGCAATCCCTTCGTCAAGAACACCAATAGCTGGGCAATTAGAGGATTTTAACGCAGCATGAGGTTTTAGAGGACCTCTATTGATAGACCAAAACTTTTGTTTAAGCCTCAAATGACGAGGTTGAACATAGAGACCAGACCAAGGGTAAGGGAAAATCTTGTCTACTATATGGTGTAGCAGGTAGGGTGCTAAACAACTATCAAGCCAGGGAAAAAATACTAGATCGGGTACTTTACCAATTTTTGATGAAGCATACTGAATGCTAGCTTTGGCGTAATACCAACGTTTTACTGCATTCAGGGCTGTGCGAATTCCATTGATCCTAAATAAGCTAGGCTCTGGTGTTTGAAATTGAAAAACCTGGAATTGCTCTTGATAGTTAGGGCAGTTAAAGGCAATCCATTCAGTTAATTCTAATGGTTTTGGGCAGAAGGCTATTACTTGATGACCAAGCTCAAGCAACATTTTGGTGAAAACCTTGAGGTATGTTGGACGATGTCCCTTCCAATTTTCCTCAATTAGAGCAATGGTTTTCAAGGTGATCACCTCTTAAAATAATTATATCTGGCTAGTAGCTATCAATACATACTAACTAAATAGATATCAGGGATCAGAATTTTACTTTTTCAGAGTTATTACTATACTTTTTATAAGAGTAATTATACTAAATTTTGCTAACATTCAATCAGGCACGATATCGAATTGATATAGCAAAGGGAGTAGGGAGTAGGGAGTAGGGAGTAGGGAGTAGGGAGTGGTAAAAAATAATGTTTACGTAATAGCTATGAGAAACGCTATATAACTTTCTAGCACTGATCTGATAGTGCTGTTGACGGATGCGATCGCATTCTAATCTTGTAACACCTGATGATATAGCACTACGCACTATGGTGTTTGACAAGTGAAGAAAAATTAAAATCGCTCAATCCCTTGATTAGTAAGCTTTTTTATTGACTATTGCTAGCATGCCTATTGCCTATTGCCTGGCGCGTAGCGCTATATAGGTTCATATATCGCTGGGCTTGCAGTTCAAGTGAATAGTCTTCCAAGGCAATAGCACGACACTGTTGTGCCATGGTTTCCCGTAGCGGTTTGTCTTCCAGTAGCTGGACAATACCATTACAGAAATCTTGAATATCCTCTGGCGGAGCTAAGTAACCAGTAATACCAGGACGTACCAAATCGGGAACGCCGCCGATGTTGAAAGACACCATGGGGGTACCACAAGCCATACTCTCTTGTAGCACCACGGGAAGATTGTCCGCACGGGTGGGGAAAAGAAACAAATCAGCAGCAGAATAGGCAATGGCTTTAAAGTGATCATTGCTGGCATAACCAAGATTCAATGCTGGGATGCCAACAGTCTCAGCAATTGTTTCGCCACCAGTCCCAAAGGTTAGCACTATAGTTTCCGCCTTGAGAGATTGGGGTAGACTTTGCAACGCTTTCAACAGCAAATCGCCCCCCTTGCGCTTCTCGGCTAAGTTGGTGGCGGCAAACATCAGAACTGTTTTGCCCGTGGGAATGTTCAGTACAGATTTGCACTGTTGAGATTCGAGGGGCTGATAGACTTCGGTATTAATACCATTTGGAATATGGTGAATTGGAAAGCGGTTGAGCATACTTTGTTTAGCTTGCTCACAAAGCCAGCGACTGGGAGTAACAATTGTTAAATTTGAGTGACTATAAGCCCAGTTTTTTAGCTTCCACTCTATATGAGTATTATCTTTTGGAATAGCTGGGTAAATATTTAGATCGGGACACTTACCACAACCACGTTTCCAGCGATCGCAGTCATAGCTATAGGCACAATGTCCAGTAAAGCTCCACATATCATGGAAGGTAAACACAGCAGGTTTACGTTTAGTTAATGAAGGGATTGCTAGATAGTTAAAGTATCCACGACTGCCACCATGAAGCACATGAAAATTGAGGACATCGGCGTTTTTATAAAAGCTGTGCTTAGGAATCGTAAAGGTGCCCAGTTTATTAATATAGTAAAGTCCTAGTTGTTGGGTAATCGGGGCAGTTAGTTTATCTAGAATAGCTAAGCGGGCAGCATAATCTACACGATCACTAATCGTTTTGGGCCTCCAGACTAACAAGCGTGAGTCTGCGCCTTGACCGAGCAAACCTTGATGGAGTCGGTAGCCTGCGATCGCGGCTCCCCCAGAAAGATCAGATTGATTGATATGTAGGACTTTCATGGTGCTCGGTAATGATTCCAGGTACTTCAACGTTGTTGATTGCTGCTCTTAACTCCTGCTCGTGTTCCAACCTACCAGCTGCATAATTTTCATAGAAAAGCTTGGAAGTAATCTGGTCGCCAAAGCCAACAATACTGGGAACATTAAACAGTAGCTTTAGGGAGACACAAGCTGTGCTGACGGCAAACACCCTGGGTTGATTATTTGGGTTTGAATCTAGGGGGAGGAAAGCTTCGGCAAAAAAGACTTCAAAGGGCAAAAAAAACAGGTCTGGTTCTGATAAAATTATTATTTTATCAAACAAGTCAGATAGGGCATCCTCCAACTTCTGGAGTTTGACATTGTCATCTCTAGGATGGGGTTTTACCACCAGTACTGTGTTTGGCTCTATACCTTCACCGATCAGGAATTCACGGTAAGCAGCAATTTCATTATCCTGAGACATTCTACGAGCCTCAGAGAAATTTGAAGTGAGTAGGATTGAAACGGGAGATTCAGAAATTTTATTGCGAAACTGGAGAACGTATTCTGGGTTTACCAAACCCCTCAGCTTTTGAAACGTTTCGAGAAGCCACACTTTATTTAAGGTGACAGTTTTCATGGGAGGGGATTCCCCAAACGCTTCAGGTAATACAAAATAACCGATATCAAATTTTGGTCTAATTTTTAGGTAAGTGATTAGTCGTAAACTCGTCTTTATTTTACGAACTAATGCTTTTTGTTTTTTTTCGATGTAGCTAAATAAATTAAATTTAGGTTCTGGTTTATCTGCAAATAACGCCTTTGATTTTACGGAAAAATAAAAGCCAATACTATCACCGTAACAAATTTTTAGGGCAGATTTGTAAGTATTAATCATTAGCTTATTTCCAAACATCCAATTCCGGCACAGGTAAATTTCATCAGCCCTGTTAGTGCCAACCATTTCATGGACTATCCGGAAAATTTTTGATGGGCTGGAATAGTCTAATCGACTCTCAATATCACTGAGTTTATCAGGGGTGATGTAAACAATTTTATGCCACTCCCCCACTAACTCTGCTATCCTTTTGATAAAGGCGGCAAATTCATCAATTTGCCCAGGGGGAGAATAGAGATGATAAATAACAAGGTAATCTTGGTATTTAATAGTAAGGTCTTTTTGCTGTTTTTCCCGGTAACTAAGCACTGATAAGGCAGTCACTAGTTGAATGGTGCCTTGACAGGTAATGATGCGTTTAACAAGCTTAGGATTAGTCATTTGGTTTATGGAAGTAGTCAGCATTGCTTCTGGTTAACAGACAAAAGTCTGAGCACCCGAAAGCTGATAACTTGCCAAGTTACCCTAGACTTCTAGTTGAGAAGCATTCCCTACTAACCCTTTCAGACGTTATCTTTCAAATCGGGATAGTGTTATTAATTACCCTTAAACCTGTGCTTTGATCAAGAGCTCACATATTTCTCGAACCGCTCCTTGCCCACCTGCTAATCTGGTAACATACACAGCACTGTCTTGGTTTTCTGGTATCCCATCAGCAACAGTTAAGGGACATCCTACAGCTTTCAGAACTGCTAAATCAATGATATCATCACCAACATAGGCGACTTGGGCAAGAGATAAACTTAACTGTTTACAGAGTTCTTTGAGGACAGTTAACTTATCTTCAATGGCAAAAAAACTGTACTTAATTCCTAGCTTTTGGACTCGATGTCGGGTTGCCGTAGAACTGCTATTGGTAATAACAGCTACCTCAATTTCACTCTGTTGGAGTAGCCTTATCCCCATGCCATCTTTGACATTAAATTTTCTGAGTTCTTCACCGCTTTCTGTATAGTAAAGTCCGCCATCGGTCATGACTCCATCTACATCTAGGGCTAGCAGTTTCACCTGGGATAAACGTGCTTGTAATTCAGGATCAGGGATATTATTCATAGCAAATTTATCCGCAAATTTCCCCCAGTTGTAGCGTCCAAAGCTGCACGAACATTCAGAATTCCCTTGAGGACATTTTCTAGTTCCGCCAATGGTACCATATTCGGACCATCACTAAGGGCGATGTCAGGATTTTCATGGATTTCCATGAACAGAGCATCAATGCCAACGGCAGCCGCAGCTCTGGCCAAATAGGGAACAAAGTGCCGCTGTCCACCAGATTTATCTCCCTTTCCTCCTGGCATTTGGACGCTATGAGTGGCATCAAAAACCACAGGATAACCTAACTCGCGCATCTGAGGGAGGGAGCGAAAGTCTACCACTAGGGTATTGTAACCAAAACTAGTACCCCGCTCTGTGAGTAAAATATTCTTGGCTCCCCCAGCTTCCAGTTTGGTGACCACATGCTTCATATCCCAAGGGGCAAGAAACTGACCTTTTTTGACATTAATTGCCCTACCTGTGGCAGCCGCAGCGATTAGCAAGTCAGTTTGGCGGCACAGAAACGCTGGGATTTGCAAGACATCAACTACTTCAGCAACCGTTGCAGCTTGGTGGCTTTCGTGGATATCCGTAAGCACTGGCACACCCACCTTCTGTTTAACTTTCTGGAGAATGTCTAGACCTGTGTCTAGGGTTTGTCCCCGAAAGGAGTTGATGGAAGTTCGATTGGCTTTGTCAAAGGAAGACTTGAAGATGAAAGGAATATTTAAGCGATCGCATACTTTATGGATCTCCTCTGCCATTTTTAAGGTAAAGTCTTCCGATTCAATCACACACGGACCACCAATCAGGGTGAGTGGGCAGCGATCGCCAATCGAGAGGGTATCAGTGATTTGGGTATGATTCATGAGTTTTCCTGACTGTTGGTTTCTCAACACAGAAGCTTGGCTACTGGTTTTGGATTGAGAGAATCTATATATAGCGTTTGTATCTGGGTTATAAAAATACTTCTTGCCGAAAAAGGCAATAGGCAATAGGCAATAGGCAATAGGGGAAAGAAATCCATAATTTTATTTTACAATAAAAAAAACTCACTAGGTTTACATCTCAAATACACACGCTATAGCAATCCGTGTAGGAATTGTGATAATTTTTGTTCTCTGTTCCCTACTCTTTATTCCCTATTCCCTGCTCCCTATTCCCTGCTCCATTTCCAAAAGGGCAGAGAGTAAACTTTCTGACTTATCTTGGCCTTAAGACTCAGCTTGGGTACAAACAGTTTTGGTGTAGACGTTACTAAGTGAGCTTGAGAAGATCTAGTCATTTTTTGATAAACTAAACAGACTCCTACTCCTAACTTATGATGGGAATTAGCGGCACAAATCCTAATCGGTAATAAACCAGAGCATATTGCTAGTATGCTGAACATTACTTGTGTAAAAATTGTCGCTTTTCCTACCACTACTAAACATCCCGATTCAGCGAGTTTTGGTTCAATCTCTAGCAGCAGCGGATTGATAGATAGCAAAGTATCCGGCAGCTCCACCATTACTATCTGAAATTGTTTACCCCCTGTCAGCTCTAAAGGCAAACGTTTTAGCTGAACTTGGTCTTTAACGTTAACCTGGTAGCACCAAGTTTTGACATCTGCTAACCCTTCTGTAGTATTAGCGTAAGTAATATCTAACCGTGGCAAGTCTGCTAAATCCGAGAGCAGCTCTTTATTTATCCCTTTCCAGTAGAGAAGTTGGATCCGAGAGTTAAGCCGATGAATTTCTTGAATCAGCTCGTAAATTTTTAAACGAAGGACAAATTTTGTTTCGTCTATCGGTTGACTAATGTGGAGCACCCTTGGATCATGTTCTAATCGGAAAGGCGGCTCAATCTCACCCTGCAAGATGTAGCGGTATAATTTTTGCTGTATTGCTTGTTGACTGTAGCAGTTTATCAGCTTTTGATGACCTGCTGTCGCAATTTTTTCAGCTTGTTCAGGATGCTTTAGATAAAACTCAATTTTATCCAGCAGCTCCTTTTCACTATCATAACACTCTAGGTGAACCCCTTCTTCAAATAAAGAAAATAACCCTGACTGAGGACTGAGGCGGTCTGTTAGTAAGAAACCTGCTGCCATGAGTACTTCAAAAATCCGGCGATTTGTATCTCCATTCAAACCACAATTTAATACTATCCGAGACTTACTGTAGTCTTCTAAGCATTCAACATAGGGCTTGGAACTGATATCAATGTTGACACCATTATCCTGGAGAAACTTTAGTAGGTGGGTGCGGTAGACGTGGAGTGAAGACTGAGAACCTCGGAAAATAATATCGTAGGATTTGGCTTCTTTCTTTTGAGGAATATAGTGGTCAATAACAGGAGTTCCTGGTAACCAGAAGACATTGTTCAGACCTGCTTCCACAAAGAAATGTAAATGTTGAACCCCCTGATAGAGCCAATGGTAATCACACTCAAAGCGTTGGCAGTATCTAATGATGCCACTTAGAGACCCATTACCCCAGTGAAACGTATCTCCAATTTTCATAACTTTTGGACATGTTAATTTTTCAAGTCCTCGGGGTATGAAGTGCATATTTCTGGCAGACATATGCACTAGATCAGGATAAAAATTACTGGGTAATTTATCTAAAATACTATCAATGGAGAATTCTCCCATTGGGACAGGAATAGCTTTACCTGCCTTGACAGCTTCTGGTGGTGGATTAGGGCAAGCAGTTAATAGTTGAGGCTCATTTTCTCTGAATGGATTTAGATTGAACTGAGCAATGGATACAGGACCATAAATAATACGTAGTTCTTTAATAGACGTTATCATAGAATCAGCTACTTTTTGAGCGAAAGCCTTTAGAGTGCTATAGATTTGGTGCCATAATCAAAGCTTGAGCCTGGACTAAATCCTCAGGGGTATTAATCTCTAAAACCGCCTTTTCAGTAATACACACCCGAATGGCAAATCCATGTTCAAGTACTCGCAACTGCTCTAAGCCTTCGCACTTCTCTAGGAGTGTGGGTGACAGTTGAGCATATTTGCTCAGGAAATCTCGCTCAAAAGCATAGAGTCCGAGAT
The DNA here is from genome assembly GCF_982860115.1 of Moorena sp. Taxonomy (NCBI): domain Bacteria; kingdom Bacillati; phylum Cyanobacteriota; class Cyanophyceae; order Coleofasciculales; family Coleofasciculaceae; genus Moorena; species Moorena sp. The sequence continues at coordinate 1,729 of NZ_CEYLVT010000171.1, read as the reverse complement.
GGTGGAATACAGGTGCATCTCCAGAATTACGGAAGTAAGGAATGGGAGCACGGGAAAAGTAGAGGGCGTGATTTTTGCGATCGCATAAAACCTTGACTGAGTTAGGGTCTTGATAGCTTGTTGCCATATCCAGAGGACAAGCAAGAGTCGTCATAGGAGGAAACTCCCCTTTTAGATAAGGACTTACCAGTTCGGTCAGCATCTGAGCAGTAACAAAAGGTTGGTCTCCTTGAACATTAACGATTACCCTCATTTCCGAATAACGTTGAGCTACTTCTGCAACCCGGTCAGTACCAGTAGCATGGTCTGAGCGAGTCATTTCCACCTCTCCCCCAAACTGCCCCACACAATCCGCAACTAATTCAGAGTCAGTGGCAACTACCACCTTAGTGAAATTAGGACAACGGTTAGCTGCCTCATAAACCCTCTGCACCATTGGGCGATCGCCAATCATTGCCAAGGGTTTACCAGGAAAACGAATTGAATCATAGCGAGCAGGAATAACAGCAAGAATATTCATAAACTAAGTTACCTAACTGGTGATATAATCACTTTTATAAAATTGCTCATTAGCTTTTTTAAACTCTCGTAAAGACGAGAAATAAATGGGGTGTATCCCACTTTTTTGAAAAGACTACCTGAGAAATTTCCCTTTAGTAAATCACGCCTGACGTAGGAACGAGCAAAGCTTAAATCAATATCATTTTGGCTGATATAACCGCACTCCCTAGCTTCATTAAAGTACTGAAACCATAACTCTCCATAGGGATGATTGGCAGACTTCCACGGTTGAGTGTAGAGGTTAGTATAGTGGATTAACTTCGTATCCTTGTCATAGTAATCAAAGACATTCCAAAGGGGGTTTAGTTCTCCGATTTGGTAATGGTGATGAGCCAGAAAAGCAGGACTCATACGGGCAAAGTCAGGATAAGAATACAAACCTTGCTCAATTTCGTCGTAGTAGGTTTCTAAATCAAAGTTACATTTTTGACAATCTATCAGCATTACGCTCAAGCCCCAAAGGTCTTTAGCTTCAGTGCTATAAGCTCTTTTGGCCAGGAAATCACAGCCATATAAATGTGTGTCAAAGAGTTCACCAATATCAGTAAAACAGATAGTATCGGAGTCAATATAAATAGCTTTTCCTTGATAGTTACACAGCTGTGGAATCAAATATCGGTAGAGACTAAACTCAGTTGTATTGCGATATTTAACTCGTAAAGACATGGGAGCGAGATAAGGCTGATCATCATTACGTTCAATAGCATTGTGGGTGCCATTGAAAACATAAATATCCAGTTCCCTACGGCTATGCTTACGAAGAGAGTAAATTGAGACTTTCCTCTCCACTAGACTGGCTTCACCAGAGCCGATAAATACTCGCACAGGCTCTTGATTTTTCATAGCTAATTATCCTCATAGTGCTAGGGATTATCGATCTCTAGGGTGTGGGTAAACTAAATTATTATAAAATAATCGCTACAAAGCTTACTCAAAGAGGCTTGTAGCGATTCAAAAAAGCAATTATCTTTAAATTTCATTGTATTCACTCCCTTGGTCTTTAAGGAGTTAAGCTAAATTAAACTACTCACTTACTATAATCAGTCTAGGATAGCCTGGATTATTTATTAGTCATAATTTGATGAGATAAATTTATTTAACTTTGACTAGTCTTGTCAAAAAAATAATCTTGTTTACTCCTGTTTACTCTCTTTAGGTTCACCACGTT
>NZ_CEYLVT010000170.1:0-16229 GCF_982860115.1 Moorena sp. | reverse complement strand
ATCGAGCAAAATCAAGCAGAAATTACTCAATTACGAGTTTCTCTGAATGAGACCTTAAAATTGTTTTCCGAGTTAGCAACCTATCAACGTCAAAATCAAGAGGAAATACGACGGATTTGGGAATATTTATTAAATCAAAGCAATAATGGACGCTCCGGGAATTAAACCTCTAGCAGTTTCCGACTAGTTTGGTGCGTTATTAACCCACCAAACTAGAACGCGATGTTTCGTTCGCGCAGCGTCGGGCTTTGCCCGAAAGGAACCGCTTCGCGAACCCACTAATTTTGTAAGCATTCAGCCTACGGCTATCAGCATATGCTTACAAAATTTTTTAGTAAGGTTTAATATCATAAATAAGGATAAAAAAAAGAATCTAATAGATAAATATATCAAATTAAAAGTGATCAGACATGACACCAGAAGAAAGATTAACTCAAGTAGAGAACTTGTTAGAGACAGCAGCACGATACATTAATCGTCACTCTCAGACCATCGAGCAAAATCAAGCAGAAATTACTCAATTACGAGTTTCTCTGAATGAGACCTTAAGATTGTTTTCCGAGTTGGCAACCTATCAACGTCAAAGTCAAGAGGAAATTCGTCAAAGTCAAGCAGAGATTCGCCAAAATCAAGAGGAAATACGACGGATTTGGGAATATTTATTAAATCAAAGCGGTAATGGACGCTCCGGGAATTAAACCTCTAGGGGTTTGGGAGTGTAAACAGAAAATTGATGGATAAAGGGCACCATCCCCCTGTCGTGATTGGCCTTTGGGCCACGCTACGCGATGCTCGGTACGAGCCGCTACGCGAACAGAAAACGTGAATTTTTTTTGCATTCGAGAGCAATAGTGTGATCACCTAGATAGAATTTAGACTGACAAAGTGAAAAATGTGCTGGCTACTCGACCTGGGTAGCCGGAAAAAGTCAATCAGGGAATCTCCATCTCATTTCTTTGTTGACGTTCGAGTAGAAACCTCGATGATAAACAATAGCTGTTCTGTGCTTGATTCCCTTTGCAATCTACAACCAAATCCAAACCAAGGACACCAAACTGGTGCTACTAGTCAAGGGATTGTAGTGATTTCTCCCCTAGATGACCTTGAAACTGGTGAAGATTTGGCTACTACTGGTGATTTGGACATCACCAATGGCCCGATTAACGTCGAGCCTCCTACAGAGAGTCAAAGAATTATAGATTTTGATGACATTGACCCAGTGTTTGATGTCGAAATTCAGCCTCAAGATGGAACAACCGCGAATATAACCAAGATTGAAATTAGTAGTAATCCATGGTCCTTGGCCTTTGGGCCACGCTACGCGAATGGAGCCGCTACGCGAACAGTAGACTCAGATGGTGCTCTAGTCAAGGTCAGTAGCAGGGCGACGGCTACTAACACGATTAGTCCCAATCCCTTGGCCAATGGCCACGCTACGCCAACAGGCGACTCTGGTGGCGGTGTAGTCAAAGTCAGCAGTAGCACCATGGCTACCAGCACCATTAGTGACAATAGCTCAGGGGATTTAGGTGATCGCATTTCCAGTATCCATGGCACAGTCATGGTTTCCAGCACCATAAGTAACCCTAACACCAATAATCATCAGATTAGTGTTGCCGCCAGTGTCACCATTGGTAACGACAACCAGATTAGTAATCCGGATGATGTTACCGATGGATCTGACAGTCTCTTTGAGGGCATCGTTGGTACTATTACCAATCCCATTGATTCCCTACTTGGTTCCTTCCAGACTCCATCTGTGTTCACTTCATCTGTGTTCACTTCATCTCTAGGTTTTCCTAGTTCTGGGATTGATATTGGCTAGAGTCGTTCGCGCAGCGGCGAGCTTTGCCCGAATCGCTTATTGGTGCCTCTGTAGCTCAACCCGACATAGGACTTGACCTATTCAAGGACTAAAAATCATTTTAGTTTTGAGGCTTAGGTGTTAGGTGTTGGCAGTTAAGTGTTAGGTATTAGGTGTTAGTTAGTAGTTAACGCCTAATACCTAGTTCTTAATACCTAATGCTTAGAGTCTACTCGAGAAAAGTACAGGTCAACGTAAACTATCAGCGAACAGCGATTAGCGCTACGCGCACGCGTGCGCGTTCAGCTATCAGCTATCAGCTTTGAGCCTGTGGCGACGCTACGGGAACAGTTTATGCCCATAGCACACGTTATACCAAACAGCTTTTGAATAAAATAAGCTGACCGCTGACCCCTGACCGCTGTTCGCGCAGCGTGCGCGTAGCGCATATGCTTAGAGGTTAAGTTTCTCTAAAATACTGGGTTAGGTTGTTGAGGGCCTCTGTAGCACTATGAAGCTTCCACCACCTGAACGAGGTGGTGGTGTCTTATGCTAATCTAGGACTAACCGTTGCCCAAAGATCACATAGACAAGCCCAGCTTCTAGGCGGTCGTCCAGAGTTTTTACTGGAACGACCCTCACCGTCATTTCTGCGAGTGAGCTTAAACACACCTCTAGCACCAATATTGTAAGCACCATTAAGATCTGCATTAAAGCGCTTACCTGAGGAGAAGGTAGCTAGGGAGTATTTTTTTGAATTTCTCTTAACCGTACCAGAACCATCATAAGCAAGTTTTGAAGTGTAAGCTGCTACAACTTCTACGACTTTGCCGCCTAGTTCCGCCCATTTCATTTCCGTGAAATCGCGAATTTTGGCCTTGAGCCATCCGTGGAATCTTTGCCGCAGGTTAGACCGTTTCTTACCACCTTTTGGCTTCCAACCCTTGAGATTCTCAAATACGATAGCCTCGGAATTAAACTCCTTAGCAATATCCACAATTCGCCTAGAAACAACATGGCCGATTTGATGATTGATTCTTCGGCATTTGTCATAGGTCTTAGAACAGAATCCTTTGTGAAGTTTTCCGCCCTTACCCATGGTTTTTGATGCCCGCATAGATACGGATTTTAGTCGTTTGTCCCTACGGTCTATGTCTTTCCCCGGATGAATAAATTCGCGGTGGATTACAGTGCCGCTATGAGTGACAACCGCTATTGTCGCTGTTGTATTTATACCCAAGTCTACTGCCGTAACATTGGCCTCTGGTTTTCTCTTTTCTGGCTTACAAGTAAATGGAACAGATAAATGACAGTACCTTTCATTGAAAATCAAAGAAGGCGACATCATCTTATTACTGGCACAGGCGTGTCTCTCCCTTAACTCAGTAATTTGAACAGTAGTCCAAATCCAATCTTTACCATTAAAAGCTTTGATTTCGACTTGGTTAAAACCATGCAGCTTATAGCATTGACCTTTGTACAGAGCTGGGTAGCAACCAGTATCAGCATTTAGTCTTGGTGGCTTAGTGTCTCGCCGTTTTCGTGTACCCGACTGCCATTCCCTGTAACGGGTCACATAACTACTCACAAGACCAGCAGCGAAGGCTATTGCAGCACGACGGTAGTAGCTAGGAAACTTGTAAAAAGCCTGATTAAATTGGGGATATTTTACATCAGGTCGTTTTGCGGTCTGATGCATTAAACGCTCAACAGCAGGAGTTAATTGATCAGCTGTCAAACATCCCAATTCACACCAGTGAGTATAAATAATGCCAACTAAGTACCGACAAGCCTGGCGATATACTTTAATCGTCTCCCCAAACAATATTTTTTGATCGGTAGTCGGATTAAGTCGCCATTTATCGGTTCTTATAACTTTATTTGGCGTTTTCACTGGTCATTAAAAATCGTTTACAGTTAATATTTTAGCCTACATAAGATAAGACTGCAATCAAATAATTATGGCTCTTCCGTACTTGTTATGCTAAATCAACACTTTGGCAAAGGGAGCAGGGAGCAGGGAGCAGCGATGCAGCGCGGTCTTGGGGGTTTCCCCCATGAGCTACTGCATCAAGACGGGAGCAGGGGAAAGAAGCAGTATTCAGAAAATTTTATTAGTAAAATAGCCTCATAACCCTTACACAGTAAGCTTTATGAGTTTTGTTAACTGGAAATTTAGCATACCAGGTACTCAAGAACCATAATTATTGTTCCAGGTGGATATTGGTAACAGCGTGGACTAACCCCCACCTGGCAAGCCGTTCGCGTAGCGTGGCCTACGGCCAGGTGGGGGAATGCGTCTCACGGTTTGTTCAATTTCTTTGTTCAGCAGTGCTTGTAATTTCAGAATCAATTCTTTTTGGTAGCTGACTGCATGGGTAAAATCTGTGGATTCCATCATCGGACTTAACTTAATTGCCTTATCTGATACCTGTTCGCGTAGCGTGCGCGTAGCGCATTAGCTGACCACTGAATTCGAGTTTACCGAACCCAATTGTATTCAGTTTACCGTAATTTATCTCAACGTTAACTATAGCAGTTTCTTACTATTCCCGATTCCCGATTCCCGATTCCCGATTCCCGATTCCCTATGCCCAGAAACCCTGTTCCGTATTCAAAACTTATTCATAACGGCAATCCCTATAAAATTAGTGATAAAAACCGAATTGTCACTGCTATTTTGAAGTCCTACCATAATAATCAAAGGCCAGAAAACAAGGCTAAATCAATTAAGCAATTACAACTTGGAGGAAGAGCTATGACTCTAGTTCGTTGGAACCCCTGGAAAGATATCAACACCCTACAACGGGAAATTGACCAGCTATTTGACAATAGTTTTGTGCCTAGTACTTTGCGAGAGTTTGGTCATTTAAAAAATGTTCCTGCTGCTGAACTTACCCAAACTGAAGATGCTATCACTCTGAAATTGGAAGTTCCAGGAATGGAAGCCAAAGACTTGAATGTAGAAGTCACAGATACTGTTGTTGCTATCAGTGGAGAACGGAAAGAGGAAACCAATACTGACGAAAAAGGCGTCAAGCGGTCTGAATTCCGTTATGGTAAATTCCAGCGGGTAATTCCGTTACCGGTTCGGGTTCAAAATACCAAAGTTGAGGCTGAGTACAAAGACGGTATCTTGAATCTGACCTTGCCTAAAGCGGAAGAGGAAAAAAACAAAGTTGTCAAGGTTAACTTGAACTAACTCTCTGGTTAGCTCAGTGGCTGGTTAGCTCAGTAGCTGGTTAGCTCAGTGCCTAGCTAACTATACTTGGGACAATTAGTTAGCTACTGGCGTTTACACTAAATCGTGACCTCAAAAAGCGATCGCTATCTCAACAAGCGATCGCTTTTTGTTTACATATATTGATACAAGCTCAAAAGCTTTTGTACTAAACTGTTGCCTTTTGCCTTTTGCCTCTTGCCTTGCGAGTAGCGCTATACCAGTTCTCAATGGGGTGGCGACAAAATTATCCTATCATTCAGCAACGCCATCACTGGAATCAATCGGATATTTTTCTGTAACTTATCCGGATAACTCAACTCGGCTGAGAAAGAGAAGAATAGTAGATGCACCTTGATAGCCATCCCCCTGCAATCAAAGCGGGGGGTTTTTTAATTATAACCATGAAAGCGATGAAACCAATACTCAAATCTGCCGCAACTTCCCTAATCTTAATGATTGCTATGGTTCTATCTGCTAGCCCTGGCTCTGCGGAACCTCAAGGATTAAAGGGTAGCTACGTGGGAATTAGTAACGATGGCAGCACAATCAGTAATGATATCCTCAATCCCTTTGAGAATTTGCTGGGAATTGGATCAAACTCAAGCGATGAAAGGATTGGTAGCATGTATCAAGGTCGTATTGATTTGCCTAATTTACCGATTTCAGTGCGTGGTGCAGCGTTTCTCTCGGACAAAGGTCGTGCTGTCGAGCCAACAATTACCTACGATGTACCGGTTGCCAGCAACACTAACATTTACGTTGGTGGAGGCTATACCTTTGTGAACAACGAGGAGATCACCACTCCTTTAGGTAATCAAAATTCAGCCGTACTGACTGCTGGTGTAGAAGCAGCAGTCAATGACTACACCATAATCTACGGCAGTGGCAGATTAAGCCTTAGTGATGAAAACAACGATACTTCCCCGGTTAAATTGCAATTTGGTGCAGGCTATCGTTTCTAAAATATATTGCTCAATCTTAATGGCAAGGCGCTTCCCTAGGGCCTTTATTTTAACCAAAGACGAGTCACTTGTTCCAACTGACTAACATCCTCCTGGCTCAAAGCCCAACCCAAAGCCCCTGCATTGTCTTGCACCTGCTGTGCGGTCTTAGCACCGGGAATCGGGATTACTCCATCTTGAGCAATCAGCCAGTTAAGGGCAACTTGAGCTGGTTTTCGCTCATACTTTTCCCCTAACTGATTCAGTAGCTTGAGCACAGGAGCAATTTTTTCTAAACCACTTTTGCTAAAGCGGGGGTCAATTGCCCTAGCTCCAGTGGGTTTGATATAGCTCTCTACCGTATACTTGCCAGTGAGTAACCCTTGAGCTAAGGGACTGTAAGCCAGAATAGTCACACCTAACTCACGCGCTTTATCAAGAATACCGTTGCTCTCAATTGTCCGATGCAACAGAGAATATTGCACCTGATTCACCGCTAGGGGTATGCCACGGGCTGCTAAGTAACTGTGAGCTTCTGCCATTTGCTTAGCGGAATAGTTACTGACACCAACTGCACCAATCCGACCACGCTTCACTTCATCAGCTAGAGCATTCATCAAGGTCTGTTGGCTGATCAAGAAACTAAAAGGCATATGTACTTGGTACAGTTCCACTTGCTCGACTTGCAAACGTTTCAAACTGTCACTCAAGGCATCAGAAACTGACTGAGTGGTAAATCGCCAGGGTAAGGGAAAATACTTAGTGGCAATCTGGGCTTTCCGCCCCAGCTGCTTCATAAACCCTCCGATCAGGGATTCGGATTCTCCTAATCCATATACCTCAGCGGTGTCAAAAAAGGTAATTCCAGCATCCAAGGTTGCCTCGAACGCTTCTTTTACCTGAGTAGTGCCGTAGTCACTGCCATAGTTCCAAAACACCTTGTCTCCCCATGACCACGTCCCAATTCCCAAGGCTGTGACCATCGGACCATCCTGACCTAACTTGATCGTCTGCATGATAAAAACTCCTGCTCTTAACATTTCTTAATATTATTTCAGTTTATCGTGGCTCAGTCAGCTATCAGCTTGGTTGAAAGTTGAAAGTTGAAAGTTGACGGTTTAAGGTTAAAAGTTGACGGTTTAAGGTTAAAAGTTGAAGGTTTAAGATTTCTAATCTAAGATTAGATGTTGACCATAAAATAGACTAAGCACTGACTCCCTGACGCATTCAGGTATTAATAAAACTAAGCTAGGAAGAAACTTCTGCCGAAGAAGGCTTGATTTGGGATCCTGAAAACCTTTATTGTGCTTTGGTTGTGTAATCTGGTTACTCCTGTGCGGCGTCAATCCCAACAGCACTCTCAAACCCTTGACCAGCAGCAAGGCTTGAATATAGACTCATACATCAAGGTTGAGCAAGAACAAATTACACGCTCCCGCGTGCTGTTTCATAGCATTCGCTTTGATTTAAATCAAGATATTCTTACAAAAATTAAACAAGCACAACAGACTGGTCACGGCCTTGATATTTCCGGAAAGTTGCTTAGTGATTTACGCCATTTAGCTCTGCTGGATTGGGAAAACCGCCTCCAGTCTGGATTGACGTTTTCTACCTACTATCTACCAGTTGATCGGGCACAGGCACTGATGCGGAGTGTGATTGCCCTTGATGGAGAAATCCTTCACCAGATCAAGAGAGACTGTCTGGAGAATCCTGACTTTTGTTGTGAAATTGCTGACGCTCACTACTGGCTGATCACTCAAATCTTGGCTCAGCTACGCCTAAAACCATCACCCAACTTCCCTAAGCTAGCTTGGGGACTATCAGCGCTGATGATAATCCTGGTGATTGTGGCAGTGCTGGTAATTCCTGGTGTATTACAACTAATACTTGCTCAACCCTGGAGATGGTTGATAATTATAGTGGGCATAGTCAGCTGTGGTCTACTTCTAGTGATATTACAATGGTTGCTACGTTCATGTTTAATCAGGATTGCGCCTTGGATGTTGCGTCAGCTATTGTCCGGTTTGCTCTCGGCCAAGCCTGGTCCTAAGAAAATTGCTAAACGTATTCTGGCATGGTTATTGCCGTGATTAGTGATTAGTGACGTAGGGTGCGTTAAGGGCGGGCTCATCCTCATTTTCCGCTCTAGCGCCAGGGTTGGCACAGCCCGCCCTGTAACGCACCACCGGGTCAAACATCTGCCTTTTGCCTTTTAGCTGGGATGATTCGTTAAGGGCAGAATTTAACCGATAATAGAAAGGTGAAGTCATATAGAAACTATGTCAACAGAAGCGATCGCATCAGTCATCAATGTCTATTTTGCTAACATGGCGGCCATGAATCCAGGAGGCTGGATAGAGATTTTTGCTGAAGATGCAGTGATTTATGACCCAGTGGGAAAGCCACCAATCAACGTCTCTGAGGACTCGGAGAAGTTCTTTGGACTACTGTCTAGCTTCTTTAACAGCTTTGACATCTCACAAGAGCAAATTTTTATTGCTGGCAATGGAGCAGCGGTAAAGTGGAGGATGCAGGTGTCTGCTAAGAATGGTCGTGAGGCTACTGCTGAAGGCATCAGTGTTTTTGAAATCAATGATGACGGTAAGATTCAACAGGTTTTGTCCTACTGGAATGAAGCAGAAATGATGGCTAAACTTAAGGGCTAATTCCTAAGTGGTGTTGGCGGTTAGCAAGGACAAAAGCTGCTGAACCAGCACCGACAATAATCTAATAGTTTTGACATCTCCCCCGGCTAAAACACGGGGGATTCTAAAAGGTTGTTACGCGGGAGGGTGAACCCGTCCCGCGTAACCTCTATAACGATATGATTTAGACAAGTGACTGAATAAATCGTATCGGTGTGGGACTGTCAAAGATCCCCTAGACACCTTGGCCAAGTTAAATGGCTGTGTGTTTACTTTTCTTAGGATGTTGGCAGCGCCGTTTGAATCGGCGTTGATCAACTTTCCTGAAGCAATCTGGTAAAGTCCGCGTCTTACTCGTTTGCCTGATGGTTTCCAGCACAAGCCCGAAGGGCACGCTTCGCGAACGGGTTTTTCACCGTATTTTGGCAAAGAATCACCATCCAAAAAAGACGCTTTACTGGTGTAGGACTCTTCCGTGACTATCAACTTAATGCCATACTCTAGACATAGATGCTTTAACCTTTCTATGAGCCTTTTAGTGGGAATAACGACAAACTTTTGATTCCCTTTCTTCCCCATATTGGAACAGATTTTCTGTCCTTCGTTCCAACCTATAACAAGATTACCAATCCTGTCGTTTAAGCAGCGGTTGACAATGAAACGGGCAGCCTTATTTACCGCGTCCCGCATCTGATTGTTTCGCTTTAATTGAATCCGGTCTAAAATTGAATCCCAGTATTTTTCTGGCTTACCGGACTTGTGTTTAGCAACTAGTCGAGCATATCCCTGATTCATCGCCTTGAGTTTTTTGCCATCTATAATGAAGCTTTTCCCAAGGGTGGAAACACAAGTCAGCCAGTTATCTCCCCCATGATCTATCCCCATGGCCTGGGAGTAGTCTAGATCGGAATTAGTATCTTCTATTGGCTTCTTTCCGTCATCTATCACCCAATCTATCCACAATTGACCGTAACAAGGGCGAATCGTTACCTCTTTCACCCAATCCGGGTCTATAAATTCTGGAGGAGTCAACGTTATCTGAGTAAGCAGTTCTGGCTTACAATCCTTGCTAACAGAAGGGTAAAACAGTCCTTGTTTGTAAGTGAGAGCTTGTTTTGGGAAGGTGACGGCAGCGAATCCTCCTGATTTGCGGTACCGAGGAAACCTAGGTCTATCAACTTCTCCTTTGTAATATAGCCCCACTAGCTGGTTGTAACTTTTAATTGCTTCCCCTACTGCCTTTAAGGTTTGTTGAGCAGATTGAGCCGCCATCGCCCTATAGTGAGGCGACATTTTTAAGGCTTTATCTATCTCGGGGTATTTAACCCCACATTTATAGGTTTTCCAACCTGCCTTTAATTCATCCTTTTTCCAATAAGTAGTGTAAGCTTCTTGCTCTTCTAACCATTGATAATGTTTCTGTTTTGAGTAATAAACAGCGCAATTAAACAGGCTATTAGACTGCTTACACTGAAATTCCCAAAAAGCTCTTTCCTCATCCGAAAAGACAGCTTTTATTGGTATACTTCTATACATTTTGACAACATCGACCTGTTTGTTATCATGGATTTAGTCTATGCGCATACTCCAATAATGTCAAGTCAAACTCAGAAAAAGTCAAAGAAAAAGATGAAAGGGATCCCTGTCCTTTACGATGAACTAAAAAGACCACACAATGTCATGTTTACAGACAGTGTGTGGAAGTGGTTACAGTTATCAGCTAAAGAGTCTGGAACTAGTGTTGGGGAGTTTATAGAGCGCTGGGCTAGAAGTCAAATTGAGGACACGACGCCGATATTTCCAGTCTCTGTTTTTCATCCCGGAGCCCGTACCTTAGAATAAGGCAGCCTTTATGGTTGGTCGGCTATGAACAAAAGGGTTAAAACTTTATGATTAAGGCTGCCTTATTCTTACGGTAACTTCTGACCCCGGCTAAAAGCACGGGGGTTCTCAAATTTCAGGAAGTTTTGATAGAGCATCTTAGATTTAGGAGCGATCAGCAATAGGCTTACCTATGTGTCGATCAACGGTCCATAAGGAAGCGGACCGTCCGTTTGGTCGCTGGGAAGTGTACACCAGTATCCCATATGACCTTCTATGAACTCGGCGCGGGTGATGGAACCATTACCATCAGTGTCAAGGCTCTCGAAAGCCTTGTAAGCACGTTCGGGCTGGTCTTCACCGGAGTATATTGCCAAATACTTCCGGTACTCTTGACGGGAAATCTCACCGGAATGATCGGTGTCGATGAGATCAAAAAAGACTTCGTTCTTTTGCCGACCCACTTCTAGTGACGATTCGAGTCCCAAGACAGCCTTTGCCGCATTGGTAATAAACTCTTCTTCCCCGATCATGGTGTTGGCATCGACCGCACCCCCTCCAGCGATCATATACTGAAATAGGTCGTGAAACAGAGTCCGGATTACTTCGTAATTCGACGAATTACCTTGAAGTTTGACAAACCGATCCGCAATTGTTTCGTAGTCCGAGAGCGACAAAACCCCATCTCCGTTGACATCCATAAGCTTGAAGTAAGTCTTCATCCGAACAATCCAAGCACTCGATGACAAAAAGTCTTCTGGTCTCATTTTTAATTCGATAATAAAATCCCAATGTATGATATCAGTTTCTATCCATTGGTGACAAAATTAAGTATCGTACGCGACTTCGTGCAACCGTTATGTTCCTGTTCCATTAGCTATTACTGTTCCCAAAAAAATAACCCCTGAGTATCTTGCTGTTAGATCACAGCTCGACCAACTAAGGGGTATCGATGACTGAATTGCGTAAGCTATTTACTACTATCCACAGCCGCTGTATGCGTACGGGTTTTCGGAAAGTTAACCTTATAGTTAACCAATGGTATAACTTCAGGGTAAGACGAGTTGCTCAGACCTCAGACAACTAGTATGTAGCGGGGAAAAGCCTTTGAGCTGTTAGACAAAAAAAATACCCCTGTCTTGCTCTTAGATCACAGACAGAGGAATTAAGGGGTATCGATGACTGAATTGCGTAAGCTATTTACTAGTATCAACAGCGGCTGTATGGGTACGGGTTTTCGGAAGGTTAACCTTATGTATAACTTCAGGGTAAGGTGAGTTGTTAAGACGTGAGGCAACTAGTATCTAGCTAGGAAAAGCCTTTGAGCTGTGACACCAAAAAAATACCCCTGTCTTGTTCTGAGATCACAGACAGAGGAATTAAGGGGTATCGATGACTGAATTGCGTAAGCTATTTACTACTATCCACAGCGGCTGTATGCGTACGGGTTTTCGGAACGTCAACCAATGGTATAACTTCAGGGTAAGACGAGTTGCTCAGACCTTAGACAACTAGTATTGAGCTGGGACAAGCCTTTGAGCTGTTCCAAAAAAAATACCCTCTGAGTGTCTTGCTGTTAGATCACAGCTCGACCAACTAAGGGGTATCGATGGCTGAATTGCGTAAGCTATTTACTACTATCCACAGCAGCTGTATGCGATCGCGTTTTCCCAACGTTAACCTTATAGTCAAACTTATGTATACGTTGATGGTTTAGCCAATGATGGGGGTTTGGGGCAAGCAAGAATACTCAACAAGACCAGTGCCTGCACCCTGTCGGAGCGTCAATTTGCTACACTTCTGATCACATATTGGTATTGCCTCCAAAATCAAAACCATGACAGCTACACCACTTGCATCCATACCCCTAAGTGCGATCGCTCAAAAAACCCGTCAAGCTGCACAGAAGTTAGCCGTTCTCTCAACAAAGGCTAAAAATGAAGCTATTGAGGCAATTGCCCAAGCCTTGGAAGCTGCAGCACCGGAAATCTTAGCGGCGAATGCTGCAGACTGCCAAGCGGCTGAGGCGGATAACATTCCGAAACCCCTTTATAATCGTTTGAAGTTGAACGAAACGAAGCTCAAGGGGGCTATTCAGGGGGTGCGAGATGTGGGCAACCTTGGTGATCCTGTGGGCAATGTCCAAATTCATCGAGAACTGGATCAAGGACTAATCCTCAAACGAGTCACTTGTTCCTTAGGAGTTTTAGGAATTATCTTTGAAGCTCGTCCCGATGCCTTAATTCAAATTACCTCTCTTGCGATTAAATCCGGTAATGGTGTTATCCTCAAAGGCGGTAAAGAAGCAATTCGCTCCTGTCAAACCCTAGTCAAAGCAATTCATAAAGGATTATCTACGACAGCAGTTGATCCAGCAACGGTACAGTTGTTAACCACTAGAGAAGAAATCAAAGAGCTGTTACAACTAGACAACTATGTGGATTTGATTATCCCCAGAGGGTCGAATGCTTTTGTTCGGTTTGTGCAGGAGAATACTCGTATTCCAGTACTTGGTCATGCTGATGGAATTTGCCACCTCTATATTGATGCAGCAGCTGACTTGGAGAAAGCGGTAACTATCACCGTTGATGCTAAAACTCAATATCCAGCTGTTTGTAATGCCATTGAAACCCTGCTGGTGCATTCAGCAATTGCTCCTCGTTTCCTGCCCCTAGCAGCAGAAGCTTTGAAAAAGCGTAATGTAGAATTGCGAGGGGATGAAGCTAGCCGTGAGATTATCCCAATCTCGGTAGCAACGGATGAGGATTGGTCTACAGAATACAGTGATTTAATTCTTTCTATCAAAGTAGTAGACTCTGTAGAAGAAGCGATTAACCATATCAATACTTATGGTTCCAGACATACCGATGGAATTGTTACTGAAGACCAGGAGGTAGCAGATAGCTTCGGAAATCAAGTGGATGCCGCTAATGTTTTCCACAACTGTTCTACTCGCTTTGCCGATGGTTTCCGTTATGGTTTTGGAGCAGAAGTAGGAATTAGCACTCAACAAATGCCCCCCCGTGGTCCAGTGGGGTTAGAGGGATTGGTGACTTACAAATACAAGGTTACAGGTAATGGTCACATTGCGGCTACTTATGTTGGTGAGAATGCTAAGCCTTTTACCCATCGGGATATGTGATGTACCGCACACTGACGCTACGCTTTCAGTGTGGGCTTCTGATGCTCATAAAGAGCGGTCAGAGCTTCCTTCGAGGTACTATTAGTAGTAGATTCAACAACTACAGGCTTCCCTCTACGGCGTTTTATAGTCGGGAACACATCCAGCCCGACTCGCTTTATGTTGATTGATGCGTTGACATCTCTATCGACAATCAGCTTTAATTCCTCATCGAAATACTCTCGCATATCTCGGTCGGTGAACACAAATTCATCTCGATAAGAGAGGAGTTGAGATGTGTAATTTGGCTTGACTTCGACTACACTGGCGTTAGCTTTTGCGGCTACCTGACCCAGCACTTCAAAGAACTGACCAAAGGCTGCATCTAGCCAAGACTTGTTAAGTCCTGATTTTGATGATTGACCATTGGATAAGAACGTACCATCTCGCCCTCGTTTAGGAGTATTGCGACGAGTTAACCCCTTGAGGTTCAGCTTCTCGTGAAAGAAGACTTTCTTACCTGTATTCACCAGCTGATGAGCAGTTTTGTACTGGAAATCTTCACGACTCCTAGCTATCTGTTGATGAATACGGGCTTCCCGTTTTGCTAGTTTACGTCTGGCTTTACTTCCTTTTTTACGCTTATTTTTGCGTTGAGAAACTGTGGTTAACTTGTCTTGATTCCGACGAAGTGGTTTAAGGGATGGGAGTTTCTTGCCATCGGATATTGCTAGATAAAAGCCTCTATCTAGAACAGCATCCATTCCAATTGAGTTTTCCCAAGTAGGAATAATGTCATCAGGGTTGAACTCCGGCACTGACTTATCCTCTAGGCTCAGGTTGCAGTACCATCCGTCAGCTTTCCTTGTAATTGATAGCTGTTTTAAGTTTGCACTATCAGGTAACGGTCTGTGTATTCTCAGCTTAATCAAACCAATTTTAGGAACTTGAACAAACAACCATTTTCCGTTAACAGTACAGAACTTTAACCAAGAATTATCAGCATTTGGAAAGTTTAACGTCCGATATCTGGCAACATTCTTAAATCGAGGCTTGCCACTGCGTTTACCATTTTTGTCACCTGCTATAAACCTGTTAAAAGCGTTTTTTACTCTTGTACAGACATCTTGCAAAACAGTTGAATAAACCTCAGTAAAGTCTATCAACTCTCCAGACCATCCAATCTTAACCAAGTCTTTTTTGATAACTGGAAGTTGCTTTTTCTGGCTGTAGAAATTGGGCTGATCTTTAAGCTCCGGAAGGTAACAGATTAATGGACAGGCATTAACCGGACATCTATTTTTATCCCACCAATCAAAACGCTCACCCAACATCCGGTTATACCAATATCGACCAACTCGCAGCCACTCGTTCAGTGTGAGTGTTTGTTGAGTCTCTGGATATAGTCGATATTGATACGTGTATTTCATTGGTGTTAACTTTTAAGCTACACTGATTATAGCAGACAACAGCAGGTAGTTTATGAAGAATGACTTTTTATCCAAGGGTCGGTCTGTCTGTGACCTTAAAGCTCATCTCGTCAAGACTACCAAGTATCGTCGCAAAGTCTTTACTGGTGAGATGATTAGCCGTTTACATGAAATTTTTGAAAACTTACTTCAACAACAAGAATGATCGCTTGTTAGCCTTGATGGGGAAAAAGACCATGTTCACCTGCTTCTCCAGTATCACCCTGACATTCACCTGAGTAAACTGGTTAACTCATTGAAGAGTGTCTCAAGCCGAAAAATAAGAGTAGAATTTGGTGAACAACTAGCCATAATCTACTACAAAAAACCTGCACAAGTGGAATAGTTCTTACTTTATTGCTAGTTGTGGTGGCGTTACTATTTCTAATCTTAAAAAGTACATTGAAAACCAAGACACTCCTGAGATGAGCAACAAAAACCCTGCACAAAATTCATCCCACGCTCACGCTACGCTTTGAGACGTGGGGCTTCTTTTTTCAGAAGCTAATATTCTTCCTTAAATTTATAATGCTTACGGAAACTAAGAGGTTTTAAATTCCAAAAGTATTATCCAGTAATGCTTTGAGTAGAATTATACTGCCAAGGGCACCTAGTAAGCGATGCAGCGCGGTCTTGGGGGTTTCCCCCATGAGCGACTGCATCAAGACAGTGCTCTTGATCGATAGTTTTGGACTTTGGCAAGAGGTCTATAAAAAAAAATCCCCAGCGGGTAGCTGAGGGATGAGTCAGGGTGCATCTACTATTTCTTAATCCTTCATTCCTCTGTCTCCCTCCGGAATAAATTAGAAATGCTTACCCTAAGGAGACAGCCAAGATGGCTATTCTACATAGAACTAATAGATTGGTTGACACAAGATTGAACAAAAAAAAATCCCCAGCGGGTAGCTGAGGAATGAGTCAGGGTGCATCTACTATTTCTTAATCCTTGATTGCTCTCTCTATATCCGGAAGAAATTAGAAATGGTAAGCCAAATAGAACTAATAGATTGGTTGAGACAGAATTGAACAAAAAAAATCCCCAGCCAATAGCTGAGGGATGAGTCAGGGTGCATCTACTATTTCTTAATCCTTCATTGCTCTGTCTCGCTCCGGAAGAAATTAGAAATGGGTAAGCCAAATAAAACTGATAGATTGGTTGACACAAGATTGAACAAAAAAAAATCCCCAGCGGGTAGCTGAGG
>NZ_CEYLVT010000169.1:0-16229 GCF_982860115.1 Moorena sp. | reverse complement strand
ACCCCACACCCCATACCCTGTCTAGTTTAATGCCTTGTTGTCACCCCCTCAGGGGTTCCCCCCATGAGCGACTGCCGTGGTTTCCCCCATGAGCGACTGCATCAAGAATTGATCAGGCGGGATTAAATCAC
This sequence comes from Moorena sp., assembly GCF_982860115.1. Classification (NCBI taxonomy): domain Bacteria; kingdom Bacillati; phylum Cyanobacteriota; class Cyanophyceae; order Coleofasciculales; family Coleofasciculaceae; genus Moorena; species Moorena sp. The sequence continues at coordinate 16,098 of NZ_CEYLVT010000169.1, read as the reverse complement.
TTCTAATTGCTGTTTTTACTCAGTACTCACAGTAATAGAATCAAATTGAGTTCATTAGAATGTCAACAGTATTTTTTACAATTCAAATTTACTTATTACCTCTTATAATTTCCCTGTTCCCTGTTCCCTGTTCCCTATTCCATAAAACCAGATAATATGTACCTCACGAAATTGAAATAAGCTATATTTTTTACCAATTCCAAAGTTCCCTATTCCCTCTTCTGACTTCCCTGTTCCTTGAACTGCTGTTTCCTGTTTCCTACATCGGCAAGAAGTATACTAGATCAGGCATTGGCTAACGAATGTGCCAAAATTGAACTACAGTCAGAACTGACGTAAGCTAAAGCGCGTAATCAAACCCAAGGAGTATCACTTGTGCAGTCACAATACAAACCCACCGAGATAGAGGAAAAATGGCAACAAATTTGGGAAGAGCAAGGCTTGTACCAAACCCCCACAGAAACTGACAAGCCGAAATTCTATGCTCTGTCCATGTTTCCCTATCCATCGGGTAACCTGCACATGGGTCATGTCCGTAACTATACAATTACTGATGTGATTGCCAGGAAAAGCCGGATGCAAGGCTATCGCGTACTTCACCCCATGGGTTGGGATGCCTTTGGATTACCCGCAGAAAATGCTGCGATCGCTCGCGGGATTCATCCGGCTAAGTGGACATACCAAAATATTTCCCAAATGCGATCGCAATTAAAGCGCCTCGGACTCTCCTATGACTGGGATTGTGAAGTAACCACTTGCTCCCCAGACTATTACAAATGGACTCAGTGGATTTTCTTACAGTTCTTCAACGCTGGACTGGCCTACCAGAAAGAAGCAGCAGTGAACTGGGACCCCGTGGATCAGACCGTGCTAGCTAATGAGCAAGTGGATAGTGAAGGACGTTCCTGGCGTTCTGGTGCCAAGGTGGAACGGAAACTGTTGCGTCAGTGGTTTCTTAAAATTACCGACTATGCCGAAGAATTACTCAAGGACTTGGATACCTTAACCGGTTGGCCAGAACGGGTGAAGCTGATGCAGGCCAACTGGATTGGTAAATCTGTTGGTGCTTATCTAGAATTTCCCATTGTGGGCTTAGATGACAGCTCAGATGAGGGCTTAGATAACAAAATTGGTGTATTCACCACTCGTCCCGATACGGTTTATGGGGTTACCTATTTGGTGCTAGCACCGGAACATCCCTTGACCGCAAAAGTCACTACCCCTGACCAAAAGGCTGCAGTTGAAGCCTTCATTGAGGAAGTCAGTAACCAAAGTGAACTAGAACGGACAGCAGAAGATAAGCCCAAGCGAGGGATTCCCACTGGTGGCAAAGCCATTAATCCCTTCACTGGGGACGAAATCCCAATCTTGATTGCTGACTATGTGCTGTATGAGTATGGTACTGGTGCGGTGATGGGAGTACCAGCTCATGATGCCAGAGACTTTAAGTTTGCCAAGGAAAAGCAATTACCGATAAAAGTGGTGATTGTCCCAACTTCAGATGATGTCGAAACAGTTAATGACACTCCTCTAGAAGCGGCTTACACCGAACCGGGCATTGTCGTGAATTCTGACCAATTCAATGGCATGGATTCCGTCAAGGCCAAGACCGGAATTATTGACTATGCTGAACAACAGGGCTGGGGGAAAGCCCGAGTGCAGTATCGCCTCCGAGATTGGTTAATCTCTCGCCAGCGTTACTGGGGTGCCCCGATCCCTGTGATTCATTGTCCTAACTGCGGCGCAGTGGCAGTGCCAGACCAAGACCTGCCAGTAGAGTTACCAGAAGATGTGGACTTTAGCGGACGTGGTCTTTCTCCCTTGGCTCAATTAGACAGTTGGGTGAATGTACCTTGTCCCAATTGCGGTACACCAGCTAAACGGGAAACCGATACCATGGATACCTTTATCGATTCCTCCTGGTATTTCTTACGTTATCCCGATGCCAAGAATGACTCCGCTGTGTTTGATTCCAACAAAACCAATGATTGGATGGGAGTGGATCAGTATGTAGGGGGCATCGAACATGCTATTTTGCACTTGCTCTACTCGCGATTCTTTACTAAGGTATTGCGCGATCGCGGTTTACTAAACATTGATGAGCCGTTCCAACGTCTTCTAACTCAGGGGATGGTGCAGAATACGGCTTACAAAAATACCAAAACCGGTAAATACTTCGCTGTTGTAGATATCGATCCCAATGACCCTAAAGATCCAGAGACTGGGGAACCGTTGGCGGTATTCTATGAAAAAATGTCTAAGTCTAAATACAACGGTGTCGCACCAGAAGATGTAGTAGCTAAATACGGTACCGATACCGCTAGGATGTTTATCTTGTTTAAAGCACCACCAGAAAAAGATTTGGAATGGGATGATGCTGATGTAGAAGGGCAATTCCGTTTCCTGAATCGTGTCTGGCGTTTAGTATCGGATTTCGCCGCTAATGGTAGCACTAAATCTAGCCCGTCTAATGGTGATTTAACTAAACCGGAAAAAGACTTACGACGAGCAATTCATATCGCGATTAAAGAGGTAACTGAGGATTTAGAAGGGGAGTATCAATTTAATACGGCGGTTTCGGAATTGATGAAGCTAAGTAATGGGATTACTGATGCTAAGTGTAAAGACTCCCCGGTCTATAAAGAAGGGATTGAAACCTTGATTACATTACTCGCTCCCTTTGCTCCCCATATTGCTGAAGAACTTTGGCATAGTCTGGGTCATAGTTCATCCATACACAATCAACCGTGGCTTGAGTACGATCCTGATGCTTTGGTAGCCGATGAAATTACCTTGGTTATTCAAATCAAAGGCAAAACTCGCGGCACTATTCAAGTTCCCGCTAACTCCGATAAGGCAGCGTTAGAAACCTATGCTCGGGAATCTGAGGTAGCACAGCGATATCTAGAGGGTAAGGAGATTAAGAAGGTAATTGTCGTACCCGGTAAATTGGTAAACTTTGTAGTGGTTTGATTGGGAAAAAGTGCTGGACGCAGGGGATAGGTAATGGAGCTATTTCCTATTCCCTGTGCCTAGAGCTATATATTAGGTAAGAAACAATAGATCAGGTTCATTTACCAACAGCTATGTCTGAACAAAACGCACAAGTCTGTCCTATCTGTGGTGTCAGGATTATACCAGGAGGCCAAGTCGAGGATAAGGTCATCTTTAAAGTTGGACCAGTGGGCACGAGAGCTATTCTTAACCAGCGCGTTTGTCAGTATGTTAAGAAACCAGGCTGTATCAATAAGAATCCGTAGCAATTATCAATGGGTGAGGTACTTTCCTTGTCAGCTATCAGCTATTAGCTGATAGCTGTTCGCGTAGCGTGCGCGTAGCGCTTAAGCTGAATGCTGAATACTAATTCACTTTAGGAGTCCCTAATTTACCTAGGAAGTTGCGCACCAGTAAGGTTAGCATTATCAAGGTTAGCGTTAGTTAAATCAGCGTTAATGAAATTAGCGTTACTGAGGTTAGCGCCACTCAAATCAGCACCATTCAGGTTGGCATTCAGAAAGGTGGTGTTACTGAGATCAGCACCCCTAAAGGAACTACCACTTAGATCAGCACTGATGAAGTTTGCCCACACTACGCTAGCACCACTGAAGTCGGCGCGACTCATGTTGGCCCCTGTAGCGTAGGCTGAATCTAAGTTGGCATTGCGGAAGGTTGCCCCTGTGCCATCAATAACTCTCATTGCTGCACTTTCGAGCATGGCATCAGAAAGGTTAGCGCCACTGAGATTGGCTCCCTGGAGGTTAGCATATCTCAGGTCTGCTTCCCTCAAATCAGCTCTGGCTAGGTCAGAATTTACCAGGTCACAGCTTCGACATTCCTTAGTTTGCAGGAGTTGTAGATAATGCTCGCGCACTTCAGCTTTTATAGGAGCGATTAACCCTAAGGAGGCTAGCAGTACACTAATTCCTAAGATTCTGAATTTCATAATTTCTGGCCTTATCTTGTTTTGCCTGTATTATGGCAGCGAAGTTCAAGAAATACCCAATATTTCTACCCTGATTACTAATTAATTAAGCATTTAGCGGTCAGCGGTCAGCCGTCAGCTGATCAAACAGAGATTAAACCAATGCTTACTTGCTTGATTCAAAAGCACTTCAAGTAGCCCATAAGCTGATAGCTGATAGCTGATAGCTGATAGCTGAGCTAATTACTACTGTGCGATCGCATGGATAAACTAACGCGCTTCAGTTTTTCATTCACTTCCATCACCCGCACCTTCACCACCTGTCCCACTTTGACTATCTGTTTGGGATCCTCTACAAACCGGTCAGCTAGTTGGGAGATGTGAACTAACCCATCTTGATGAACGCCGATATCTACAAAGGCTCCGAAGTTTACCACATTGGTGACAATTCCTTCTAATTCCATTCCAGGACTTAGGTCTTTGAGCTCATTTACGCCTTCTTTGAAGGTGGCGTACTTAAACTCTGCCCTGGGGTCTCGTCCTGGCTTTTCCAATTCCTGGATAATATCCTCTAGGGTTGGTAAGCCTATGGTATCGGTGACGTAACGGTTCAAATCTACTGATTTGAACCGTTCTGCTCCTTGGTTAATCTTGGCTAGAGGTAACTGCAAATCCAATGCGATCGCTTTCACTACGGGATAACTTTCTGGATGCACAGCTGTGTTATCCAATGGATTATCCCCGTTGCGAATCCTTAGGAATCCTGCTGACTGCTCGAAGGCTTTTGGCCCTAGCTTTGGTACCTTAAGAATTTCCCGACGGTTCTTGAATGCACCTTGCTCATTGCGATAGCTCACAATGTTATTAGCAATGGTCGGGGTAATCCCAGATACAAAGGTTAGCAGTTGAGCAGAGGCAGTGTTTAAATCTACTCCTACATAGTTTACACAACTTTCCACGGTGTCATCAAGTTTCTTCTTGAGCAATTTCTGATCAACATCGTGTTGGTACTGTCCTACACCAATAGATTTAGGGTCAATCTTGACCAACTCAGCTAACGGGTCTTGTAAGCGTCTGCCAATACTAATCGCTCCCCTGACTGTGACATCTAAATCCGGAAACTCCTCTCGTGCTAGCTCACTGGCGGAATAAATCGATGCCCCAGATTCATTCACCATTACTTTAATTGGTTTGCGCTCCATGGTTTTGAGTACTTCCGAGATAAACTCGTCTGTTTCACGAGAGGCTGTACCGTTACCAATGGCAATTAGCTCGATCTGGTAGGTTTCAATTAAATGCTTAATGGTTTTAGCAGCTTGTTCCCGCTTTTGGCTGCCTTGATGGGGAAAGACTGGTTGGTATGTGATGTATTTAGCTGTCTCATCCAGGATAGCCACTTTACAACCGGTGCGGAAGCCTGGATCTATGGCTAAGGTTGGCTTCATTCCTGCTGGAGGAGATAACAACAGTTCTCGGAGATTGGCTTCAAAGGTTTTAATGGACTCTGCATCAGCATAGGTTTTGCGATTGGTACGTACTTCCGTAGTTAGGGAGGTTTTCATCAGCCGATTAAACCCATCTTTGAGCATGGTCTGGTAAAACTCTCGCAGTAGGGTAGCCTTCGTGTAGATTTCCTCAGACTCTAGGTAAGACATAACATAGTCTTCATCAAAAGAGAGTTCCAGCTTTAGGATTCCTTCCGCTTCACCCCTGAGCAGGGCTAACATATTGTGTGGCGCTACAGATTTAACGGGGATTTGGAACTCCCGGTACATTTCAAACTTAGTGGTACCTTCGGGATAATCCTTTTTAATCCGAGACACGAATACTCCCGATTTCAGGAAATAATCCCGCAAGTACGCTCGTAAGTCGGCTTTTTCCGCTACAGCTTCCGCTAATATATCAGAGGCACCTTGAAGAACGTCCTCTACCGTATTGAGCTTATGGTCTGGGGAAATGTATTTAGTCGCTTCTTCAGATAAGGATACTGATTTAACCTCCGGAGTGTTCATCGACTCAATCCAGTCCGCTAAGGGTTCAAGTCCTTTCTCCCTCGCCATGGTTGCCCGAGTGCGTCGTTTGGGTTTATAGGGCAGGTAAAGGTCTTCTAATTCAGTCTTTTGCTGGCAAGCTTCGATCTTAGCCTTTAGTTCATCGGTGAGCTTACCTGCAGATGCGATCGCATTCAGGATTACTGACTTCCGTTGCTCCAGTTCGGTTAGATAAGTATGGCGCTCAGCTATAGTGCGTAGCTGAACTTCATCGAGAGAACCAGTCACCTCTTTACGGTAGCGAGCTATAAACGGAATAGTTGCCCCTTCAGCAAATAAAGACAGGGCATTCTCGATCTGAGTCGCACTTAACGACAGTTCTTGGGCTAAGATTTGAGAAAAAGTGCTCATGTTACCAGGAAAAGCAGAAATTCAAATAAATTTGAAATATATTTAAAGTAGCAAATTGAAAACGCTATAGCGTTTTTATTTGAGATGTAAACCTACAAGGTCTTTTTTTAGTTTACAATAAAACTCCGTATCTCTTGCACCTCTTGCCTTTTGCCTCTTGCCTCTTGCCTTTTTCGGCAATACGGGTATTTACAACCTATATCCAAACGCGCTTATTACCATTAATAATTAACAATTAACACTTCCATTTGCAACTAACAATTATTAATAAAAATGGTTTCTAGCCCTGAATTGATCAAACCTACCCTAAGTCCAGGTAGTCTCCGTCGAGTCCATCATATTGCTCTGAATGTGAAGGATATCCAAGCATCGCGCCACTTTTATGGTACAGTACTCGGTTTACATGAACTAACTGGAGAAGAAGTGCCCAGTACATTGCGATCGCTAGTCGCAGCCGGAAAAGTCACTAACTTCGTTACCCCAGATGGCATTGTTGTGGATTTGTTTTCCGAGCCAGAGCTATCACCACCCGATCCAGACCCCCATCGTGGCTTTACTCGGGTCAATCATCTCGCCTTTGATATCGATCCTCAGTTATTTGACCAAGCCGTAGAAGTTCTAAAACAAAATCAAATTCCCATCGATCATGGTCCAGTAACTCGTCCTACCGGCAGAGGTATCTATTTTTATGACCCCGATGGATTTATAGTTGAAATTCGCTGCGATGCGATTGAATGAGACTTCGTTACAGTTGTGAAGAATCGGGAATCGGGAATCGGGAATCGGGAATCGGGAATCGGGAATCGGGAATCGGGAATTGGGAATTGGAAATAAAAATTACAGGGTTTTTCATAACAATAAGTAACTCCTGTTCCCTGCTCCCTGCTCCCTGCTCCCTGCTCCCTGCTCCCTGCTCCCTGTTCCCTATTCCCTGTTCCCTGTTCCCTGTTCCCTATTATTTCCTGCAATATCTAAGTTAAAGACTTCTGCTTTTTTTCAAAATACTGTTGATGATAGTCATCAGCTAAATAATAGTCGGAAGCTGGCTTAATTTCGGTAACAATATCCTTATCAAACTTACCAGAAACTTGCAGTTTTTGTTTTGACAGTCTTGCCAGCACTTCTTGTTCCTGATTGTGGAAAAATATCACCGATCGATACTGTTCTCCTCGATCAGGACCTTGGCGGTTCAATGTCGTAGGGTCATGAATAGACCAAAACAGGTCAAGTAATTGTTCATAGCTAACTTTTTCCGGGTCATACTCCACCTGTGCCACTTCCGCGTGACCCGTTATTCTTGATAATACATCCAGATAGCATGGGTTAGGAAAATGTCCGCCCATATAACCAACAGAAGTTGAGACTACTCCCTTCACTTTCCGAAATGCTGCCTCTACTCCCCAGAAACAACCACCACCAAATGTCGCTTTTTCCATCGTTGTTACGTAGTTATTGATCAATCGTTGGTCAGGTTTTATTAATTATATAGTAGTTGTCAATTTTTGAGGGAGTAGGGAATCGGGAATCGGGAATCGGGAATCGGGAAAAAATAATGTGTATATTATACAATTCGATATCGCATCAGGTACAAATTGATCCCCCTAAATCCCCCTTAATAAGGGGGACTTTGAAGTTTATAAGCGTACCTGATAACTGCGAAAACGCTATATTAGGCTACAAACTGCTAGCTGATAGTTAATAGCTGTTCGCGTAGCGTGCGCATAGCGCTTAAGCTGATAGCTGATAACTTACATTTTTACATCTCAAATATACCCCCTATCGTCAATTTTTTATTTGTAACAAAATGTTGAATATTTAAAAATTTTCTTGATTTTTTTCGAGATATTAGTAATAATAAAAATGTCGGATATTTCGATAAGATTTCTGGACAAAAAGCCGCGCTTCCAAGTTGACACACAAAGCGCGGCTTTACCCCCAGTCACAAACTATGTGTGAGGTAATTCCTATGATGCCAAACAAACGGTCAGTAGATCATTTGGTTCACTGTCAGCGAGCCCTAGACCGGCTTGCCCAAATTGCTGAAAGGCAATCCACACGCCCAGATTCAATGCCTCGTGCGATCACGGAGCGAGAGGAAATTTTGATCTACCTATACAGCAACTGCCGACTGTCAATGACTCCCCAGGCGTTTTACCGCAAATGGCAAGTCAATCAAGACCACATCGGTCAAATCTGCTGCCGCTCAACTTATGCGGTAAATAGCTGGCTTGCCCAAGGTGCTCGCTATAAAACTCCTAGTGCCGATTCCTTATACCATCTAGCCTTAATGGATTTCCTTCTGGAGAATTTCGAGGCAATTCCCAAGGAGTTATTAAATCAACTTTGCTCCAAAGTTGTTCGGTAAAGGGGTGTTGTCTGTTAGAGTTTAGAATTAAGAATTAAGAATTAATTCTACATTCTTAATTCTTAATTCCCTAGCCTATTTGCGTCATTTCATTGAAACTGAATTCCTCAACCGCGCCATCAGTTGCAGCCATGTAATCCTTCAGGTGCTGGGCACCCATATGCTTCTGCCACAGCTCACGGGATTCCCAATTTTCAAAAAACATAAAGTGAGCTGGATTTTCATTGTTCTGATGCAAATCGTATTGCAAGCAGCCCTCTTCAGCACGAGTGATGTCGATCAACTTTTTAAGCTCAGTCTTTACCAGATCAATTTTGTCATCTTTAGCTGTGATATGAGCAACAAGAGTCAATTTAGCCATGTTTTTGTTTCCTTCGTTTTAGTGAAAAATTGAAAATCTGATGGCGATAACTTGCCACCGTTGGCTATGCTGTCTTAATTAAAACCGTCGAGTACATTTTTGCCAATGGCACGACCGCTCTCTTGCTGCGAATGAGCGGTCTTGAGGGTTTCCACACTGATTTTCCCGAGATTGTTGGTAACAGTGGAAATTAGGGTGCCATCGTCAATCAGCTCCGACACCCGATTCAGCAATTCATGCTGTTTTTCGATGTCCTCGGTTTGAAACATCGAGCGAGTAAACATGAATTCCCAGCTGAAGCTTAGGGCTTTGGGTTTGATCAATTTCATGTCTAGGGATTGAGGGTCATCAATTAGTGCGATATGACCGCGAGGCTTGATCAGCTCAATGATGCCAGGAAAATGTCCGCCTGATCCTGAAAGGGAAGCAACGTAGCGGGGCTCGAGTCCCAATTCCTTGATTTGATCAACAAGGGACTGGCGGTGATTGATTACATGGTCGGCACCCATCTTTTTAACCCACTCGATGGTTTCCGGACGGGATGCCGTTGCGATCGCAGTCAACCCAGTGAGTTTCTTGGCAAGTTGAATCAGGATTGACCCAACACCTCCCGCGCCACCGATAATCAGTATACTCTCGCCCTTGCCTTCTCCTTCTTTGACCCCGAGGCAGTCGAACAGGATTTCCCAGGCCGTAATGGAGGTCAGTGGAAAACCAGCTGCTTCCGCAAAACCGAGGGATTTGGGCTTTTTCCCGACAATCCGCTCATCAACGGCATGGAGCTCGGAGTTGGTGCCCGGTCGAGTGATATCACCGGCATAATAGACTTCATCACCTACTTTAAATTTACTGACATCGCTGCCAACTTCTCGAACAACACCTGCCGCATCATAGCCAATGATCTTGGTACCCTTTTCCGGTGCCATCTTGGCGCGCACTTTCACGTCCACAGGATTGACCGAAATTCCCCGAACCTCCACCAACAGGTCATGTGCCCCTAATTCCGGTGTTTCGGTTTCAAATTCGATCAGCGCATCTGGTGCAGTGATTGGTCCAGGCTGATTATATCCTATGGCTTTCATATCTTGGTTTTCCTTTTATGATCAATGCCGCCGATTCGATTGTATTGCAGTTTTTAGTGTAATACTGCTGCACTGCCCACCCTAAATCAACTTATGGGAAAACCATGATATGTACATTTTTGTTAGGTGATTCAGGATTTGCTCCTCCAGCACCTGAAGTGAAGCAGGGATTACAGTTGCTGGAGTTTTGCGATTGGCCTTTGGGCCACGCTACGCGAACGCATTCTCTTCTTCTAGCAGATATTGATCATGGGAGATGCTATAACAGCTGGAACTATCAACAAGATTGGTACGTCCAGTAAGCAATATAAAAAGGTAGTAAAGTACATCCTTTCACGACATAAATTTTACCAGTAATTTGCATATTAATTTTCTTTAATCACAACAATATAGTCATTACATCCTCCTAGCTTTTATACTGAAACCATTCATAATCCAGGAGATATCATGTCAGAAGAGTCTAATAAATCTACTCCAAATGACCTTAAACAAATCAAAATTTATGGTGGATTAGTAAATGCTAATAATGTTGATGCAAATCAGATAGGTGTCGAGATCAATAATTATGCTCCAGAGCAAAAACAAAACCTAGCCAATGCAGCAGCAGAAATTCAAAAGCTTTTGCAGCAACTAGACCAGAGTTATCCCAATGCAACGGCAATCGAAAAACAGAGTGCTTTAGCTGTAACTCTGCAACAAGAAATTAAGCAAAACCCAACATTCAAGGCCAGGCTACGTAATGCCTTAAAAGAAGGCGGAATCGAAGCCCTGAAGGTGTTGTTTGCCCCGATTGGTATTCCCATTGAAATGGTTAAAGGTTGGATTGAGGCGGAAGCTGAGTAACCGGCAGTATTGGTAGATACCCATGTCTGAAGAGCAAAAAAAAGTCTCTAACAATGACCTAAGGAATTCCCAGTGTGAGGGTGGTTTTGTTCGTGCTGATACAGTCAATGCTGATCAAATTGGCGGTAATATCAATAATTATAATGTTGTTGTCAATCCGCCAGGAACCCAATTAACTCGTCAAGAATACCGCAACCGTAAGGCATTACTCGCTAAAGTCAAAAACTATTGGATCAAAGGCGTTCTAGAAAAATCCCTCTATCACCAGGTAATGATTGAATTGGGATTAGAAGAGAGACCCGATGCCATTCCTCAGCCTTTGAGCGAAATTACCGAAATCGGTGACAACTCACCTCAACCCCTCCCCGAAGGAACTAAAGTAATTGATGTTTTTGACCAAATTGGTAAAGCAGGAAGAACCCTACTAATTTTAGGAGACCCAGGGTCAGGTAAAACCACAACCTTACTGGAACTTGCCCGGGATTTAATTGATCGTGTTGAACAAGATACTAATCAGGTAATTCCTGTAGTATTTAACCTCTCCTCTTGGGCAAATAAACGGCAGACGATAGCCGATTGGTTAGTAGATGAACTAAATAGTAAGTATGATGTTGCCAAGAAAATTGGACAAGCTTTAGTAACGCAACAGCAACTACTACCATTGCTTGACGGTTTGGATGAAGTAAAGTCAGACTATCGAGACGATTGTATCACCCAGTTAAACGAATTTAAGCAGAATTATGGTGTCGAGCTGGTAGTTTGTAGTCGGATTAAAGACTATGAAGCTCTTTCTAACCGTCTGAATTTTCAGAAAGCAGTTTATATAAGATTGCTTAGTTTAGAACAAATCTATCATTACTTGGATAGTGTCGGGGCTGAGTTAACAGGATTGAGGACATTAATGGCAGAGGATACAGTATTACAAGAGTTAGCCCAGTCGCCCTTGATGCTCAATATTATGACTCTAGCTTATCAAGGAGTAGCAGTTGAGGATTTACCAAAAACTGACGTAGTGGAGGAACGGCGCAAGCAGCTCTTTGATGCATATATTGAGAGGATGTTTAAGCGTCGGAAGACTAATCAGCGATATAAGAATGCGCAAGTAAAGCACTGGCTAATTTGGCTGGCAAAGAGGATGGTTGAGGAGTCGCAAACAGTATTTTTAATTGAAAAAATGCAGCCATATTGGCTAAGAAATAGAAAGCAAAAACGAATTTATAGGCTGATTTTTGGGCTGATAGGAGGGCTGATGTTTGGGCTGATAGAAGTGCTGATGTTTGGGCTGATGTTTGGGCTGATAGGAGTGCTGATGCCAGGGCTGATGCCAGCGCTGATGTTTGGGCTGATAGGAGTGCTGATGTTTGGGCTGATGGGAGGGTTGGTGGAACAAATCAAAACAGTTGAAATACTTCAAGTTAATTGGAAAAAAATCTTGATTCACCTGCTGAGGTTTGGGCTGATGCCAGGGCTGAGGTTTGGGTTGATGGGAGGGCTGATAGTCGGGCTGATGTTTGGGCTGAGGTTTGGGTTGATGTTAGGGCTGATAGGAGTGCTGATGTTAGGGCTGATAGAAGGGCTGATGTTTGGGCTGATAGTCGGGCTGAAGAGTTCAGAAATTGAAACAAAAACAAGTCCAAATCAAGGAATTTGGAAATCAGCTCGTAATGCTATAACTGTATGGCTGATGGGAGGGCTGATGGTCGGGCTGGTCGTGCTGATGTTAGGGCTGATAGTCGGGCTGATGCTCAGGCCGATGTCAGGGCTGATGGCAGGGCTGATGGTCGGGATGGCAGGGCTGATGGCAGCGCTGATAGTCGGGCTAAACAATGGTGGTGAAGCCTGCATCAAACACTTCAGCCTCCGCCTTGTCCTCTACAGTAACAAATACATCCCTTGGAACTATGCCCGCTTCCTGGACTATGCCGCTGATCGCATCTTCCTACAAAAAGTAGGGGGCGGCTATATCTTTATTCATCGGATGTTGATGGAACACTTTGCTGAGATGAAGGCTGAGAATTAAGAATTGAGAATTAAGAATTAAGAATTGGAAATTCTGACTTCTGACTTCTGACTTCTGACTTCTGACTGGGCAATAACCTGGCTAGCAATATTAAACTCAAATTCTAGAGCTTCATACTCGGCTTTTACCTCTGGATTTGCTAGAACTTGGGAGCGAACATCATCCCACTTAATTGTCTTTGCACTCATTTTTTATTCCTCTTGTTTTGGAAATTATAGCGTTTATAGGATTTATGAGGTACGCTTCTCAAGTTCAAAGTCCGGCGTTGCTGAATTAAGGAATGAATGCGCGATTATCTGGTTTTATTAAAGCCCCCTAAATCCCCCAACTTTGCGGTGCGACCCAAGGGCGATTTACTCGCCCATTGGAAAGCGCACCGGAAGGAACTTTAAGAGTTTTGTTCCCCCCAGAATTGGGGGGCTAGGGGGGCGAAACCATACCCAGAATCAGCAACGCCAAAAATTCCGCTCTACGAGATTCGGCAATTTTAATATTCTACATTTGCTCATTCTACTTGGTGGTGCGTTACGGTGCGGGCTATCCCAAAACTGGCTCTAGGGGTTGAACATCAGGGCAAGCCCGCCCCTAACACACCCTACGCACTACCTACTACTTTCTGTGATTAATCCTTTGGTGGGCAGTGCTTACAACAAGTGTACCCAAGCAAATCAATCTAACGGCGGCACTGCCCACCCTACTTTCTGCTCCCAGGGATAATGTTCCGATCACTATTGAAGGGTTTTGTATACTATGATTGGTAGCACTATATAGCAGTACGCATTAAGGTTAAGACATTTATACAAAGTGAAAAGCTCTTGTAATTAACTGTTGCCTTTTGCCTTTTGCCTCTTGCCTTGCGCATAGCGCTATACCTAGTGATCTACCTCCTTTAACAGGTGGTGAGGCTTTCCCGGAGCAGTAGAAGTTGCATGAACTTGGGTCTTGGACAAACGATCGGTGGACGCTATAAAATTATTCGTCAACTGGGACAAGGTGGATTTGGTCAGACTTTCGTAGCTGAAGACCAACACTTGCCTGGTGAGAATCAGTGTGTGGTTAAGCAGCTCAAGCCAGTAGCCACGGATCCCTTGACATTGCAGACGGCTAGGCGACTGTTTGACACGGAAGCCCAAATCCTACACCAGTTGGGAAGTCATGAGCAAATTCCCCAGCTTTTTGCGTATTTTGAAGAAAATAAAGACTTCTATCTGGTCCAGGAATTGATAGAAGGGGAAGACCTCAGCCAGGAACTTGTACCGGGACAACAGCTGAATGAAGATCAGATTATTTCCCTGTTGCAGGAAATTCTGGAAGTTTTAGAATTTGTTCATCAACGGCGTATTATTCACCGAGATATCAATCCTCAAAACATCCTTCGGCGTAAATCAGATGGCAAATTAGTACTGATTGACTTCGGTGCGGTTAAACAAGTGAGTACCCAAATCCTGGAAGGGGGCAACACTGGCTTTACCGTTGCTATTGGTACTCCTGGCTATCGACCCAGTGAACAAGCCAATGGTTACCCGAAATTAAGCAGTGATATCTATGCTGTCGGGATGATCGGGATTGTTGGTTTAACCGGTTTACGTCCTCACCAATTGCCCCTTCACCCAGATACAGGGGAAATTAGCTGGCATAACCAGATATCAGTAAGTGCTGAATTAGCGGATACTTTAGATAAAATGGTGCGCTATGATTTCCGAGAGCGTTACCAATCAGCAACCTTAGCCTTACAAGCACTAACTACTGTAATTACTAATAAAAATAGCAATAATAACAGCAATCCTAACACTACTAAAACTGGCGCTACTTTAATGTTGGGAATTGCGTCATCTATACAACCGCTGCTGCCGAAACCCCGACGATTCAGACTAAAACCCTACCAAGTGTTACTGTACACCGGGGTGATTGGATTGGGGTTTGCAGCAACGGTTTTTATGGTGAATGCAATCAATGAAGAAACTGCTACGCATTGGTATAAACAGGGCGAAACCTTTTTAGAATTGAAGCGCTATGAAAAGGCTCTGGACGCTTATAATCGAGCTGTAGAAATCCGAGGGGAATATGCTCCAGCTTGGCAAGGTCAGGGTAAAACCTTGTTTGCCCTGAAGTACTATGAAGAAGCTCTAAATGCTTACGACCAAGCCATTCAAATTGAGCCGGATTATAGTGCAGCTTGGAAGGGTAGAGGTAAAACCTTGGACCAGTTGGAGCGTTATGACGGAGCAATTAAAGCGTTTAATAGCGCCCTGGAACTCAAGCCCAATGACTTGGACGCTTGGATCAGTCTTGGTAATGTTCAGGTTAAGTCGAAGAATTATTATGATGCGATCGCATCCTTTGACAAAGCCCTGAAACTCAAACCCGATTCTTACCAAGCTTGGTATCGACGGGGCTGGGCATTACATAATTTGCGCCGATATAAAGCAGCAGTACAATCCTACGACCGAGCCTTAGACTACAAACCGAATTCCGCTGAAG
This sequence comes from Moorena sp., assembly GCF_982860115.1. Taxonomy (NCBI): domain Bacteria; kingdom Bacillati; phylum Cyanobacteriota; class Cyanophyceae; order Coleofasciculales; family Coleofasciculaceae; genus Moorena; species Moorena sp. The sequence goes on along the minus strand of NZ_CEYLVT010000169.1, from coordinate 622 downwards.
CCTGGTATCAGCGGGGTAATGACTTGAGCAATTTGCGAAAGTATAAAGATGCAGCCAAGTCTTATCAGCAAGCGGTTCAATTCCAGCCCAACTTCTACCAAGCTTGGTATAGCTGGGGCAATACCTTAAATAAATTAGGGAAATACCAAGAAGCCTTAGCCCCCTTTGAGCAAGCCGTTAAACTCCAGCCTAATTCCTATCAAGCCTGGTACAGTCGCGGTTGGACACTCCATCAAGTCCAGCGATATGAAGATGCCCTGGAAGCTTACTACAAAGCCATTAAACTACAATCCAAGCCTTACCAAGCTTGGTACAGTCGAGGCAATACCTTCTATAAATTGGAACGCTATAAGGATGCGATCGCATCTTACCAACAAGCAGTTAACTATAAACCTGACTACAGCCAAGCCTGGTATAGCCTAGGCAATGCATTAGTTAAACGCAACAAGTATAAAAAAGCGATCGCAGCTTATGACAAAGCCGTGCGCTACCAGCCAAACTACCGAGAGGCTATCAAAGCACGGGAGCGGGCAAATAGCGAATTGGAAGCACAGAAGAGGGAACAGGAAATCGGGAATCGGGAATCGGGAATCGGGAATCGGGAATCGGGAATCGGGAATCG